>SXHM01000015.1 GCA_005773695.1 Bacteroidota bacterium | reverse complement strand
TGA
The DNA here is from genome assembly GCA_005773695.1 of Bacteroidota bacterium. The sequence goes on along the minus strand of SXHM01000015.1, from coordinate 3,890 downwards.
GAGATTAAAAGTAATAGGTGTTAGATTTGGAGATCCTATGAATTTATGTTTTAGGTGGTATTATGATTGGAAAATAGCTAGTGAAATTTTTACAATTTGTTTATTTCCCGGAGATATATACATAATGAGTGAGAAAGCAGTTGGTTCAGATTGGAAGAAACCATCAATATACACATTACGTCATTTTGCAGGTAGTGATGTATATACAAATCCCCGTTAAAATAATTAACGGGGCTTTTATCAGAATATTGTGTATTCAGAAATTAATATTCCCAAAGGTCATGCTCCAAGATAAATAAATCATCTTTAACTCTCTCAGCTTCCAATAATGCATGAATACCTTGTTTATAATCAGCTATTCTGCGGTCGTAAACGTTTTGTTCTTTGTAAACATAGCTTCCGAACATACGCTTCCAAAACACATCTTCCATTGTTCTGCGTTCAGCATCATTAGAGCGGTTGAATACTTCTGCGCTTGCAAAAATATTTCTGGCTTCAGGAAAATAAATCCAAAACAACGGAGTAGATCCTCTGATTTCTCCTGTTACAGGGTCGATGTTATCAGCAACCGGACAAATTCCTATGATGCGAACATCCTGAACAGAACGTTGTTTATCAAAGAACCAATCTTCTTTAACACGGTATTCTTTAACAGTTCCGGGATCAAACTCATTTACTACAATTTTCATTTGAAGATCATACGGAGGATCAGGGTTTTCAACATACATTGTGTCTGTTTTTGCTCCGATTTTGTCAATTTCAGCTTTGGTAAGCGTTAATGTAAACTCATCATCAGAAGCTGAATAAGCAGTCAAACTTCCTTCTCTAACAGCTTCCATAATAACCTGTGTAAGACTTCTGCGGTCTTTGATCCTATCAATAGGAAAATAAAGCGGTTGGTTTATTTTTTCACGGAGGTCTAGCTTACGCCAGATACGTTTGTTCCACATCACGTCAGCTTCACGCAAATGAGTATAAGGAACAACCTTTCTTGTAGGATAATGTTCTTTTACATAAACACCATCCAACACGTTTTGAGCGGAAACAGTGTCAATGCCAGATAATGTAAGCATCAACGCCATGATATAAATTACTTTTTTCATGATTTCCTCCTTTGTTTAATTGTTATTGTAACTTCAGATTTAATGGAGCAAGTTTTCTAGGAACTCCATCCGGACCCACAGCCTTTACTTCTTCAATATAAATCTTGGTTCCTTTTTTGGCTGATTTTAACATAGTAGCCATTTCAGCTGAAAGTCTATTTCCTGAGGTAGATTTAGTAATGAAGTCTCCCTGCATATTCATTGATAAGTCAAATGAAGTGATTTTAAATTGCAAGTCAAAGTCAAAGTTCTCCATTTTAGGAATTACTGCACCTGCAGCAATCAATTCATTAGCAGAAACCAAACCATCCTTCTTGTTTGCGATATAAGCAACAGGATCAGGTACGCGTTTTACACGAAATTTGAATTGCCCCATGTTTTTTGTTGAGGGCTTACCGTCAACTACAAACTTAGCCGAAACACTTACAATTGCTTCACTTCCACCTTTAACTTCAGCAATATATTCACCTTTTTCTTTACCTGGACGTAATGTTCCCCCGCTCAAAGAAGGAGATAAATTCTCAGTAGCAACCCCGGGAACTGAAATAGAAACAGGGTTTTCTACTCCTATATAAAGAACATTCATTTTTGTTGGGGAAACAACAAGAGCCGGTTTTGCAACCATATATTCTCCAAAGAAAGGATAAATCTTTATACCACCAGTTGGGTCAACAACCTGTATAATACCGCCCCACTTCTTAATTCCTTCTGCACCTGCTGATACTTCATATTTACCTACACCATCTTTTACTTTAACACTTGATGTATCACCTTTTCCTCCCCCTCTGAATTGAATTTTTCCACCTGTTGTATCTACATCACCTATTAAAACTCTGGGATTTTGTGTAGTGCTGTATGCAGCTACAAATACATCAGCCTGAAATTTTTCACCAACCAATACATAATTTGAATTTGGAATAACACGAGCTTCTAATTTGTCGAACTTAAAATCTTCTGCACTTACATTGGCAAAAAGATTCTTAATAACATCAGATTCTGCATTTCGAACGTCTGTTTGTATTTTAGAAAGGTTTGTAACAACTGCAGCTAATGGAATATGATAGAAATTAGAAAGCATCCAATTTTCAACTTCCGTTTCGCTAATTTTATAAGTTGTATCAGTGTTAAAATTTGAATTCAATCCTTCAATCAATGAGGGCTCCTTAACAAGGACTTTCATTTTTTCCCTGAAATTTGCTAATATGCTTTTCAATTCCATTGCTGTAAATTTACCAACTTTAGGATTTGCAGCTTCACCTCCAATCATGATATTTGTAGCTATATCATAATTATCTTTTGAATTTAAATTTTTCAGATTAAATATAGAGTCTATCTGTATTTTGTATTTTGGTTTATCAACATCATTTGCATCTTCCCACTGTTTTCTCAATGCAAGTATTGCAGTAGAGTCCAACTTATCTGTATTAATGATAAGGTGATGTTTTAGATACTCAATATGCTTAACCACAGAATCAGCCTGTTCCTTTACAGCTTTAGCTTTATCATGATAAGGCTTAACTTTTGTAGGGTTTAGTGCCAATTCCTTGTCAAAGGCAGTCATTTGCGCTGCATTCTTACTTGAGAAATTTGTATTAGTGGTAACAAGTCCATTATTAATCAGAATAAATGAATTCAGAACCTCTTTTGAAACGTTAAGCGCCAATAGCGCTGTCAAAACGAGATACATCATCCCAATCATCTTCTGCCTGGGGGTTTCTTTTCCGCCTGCCATTTCTTATTACTTTTTTTTTAGGTTAATGTGTATAAAGACCGGCTTTTATTTTTTACCGCCCATAGCAGTAAGCATGTTTCCGTAAACAGTGTTAAGTGCGCTCAGGTTTTCAGCTAATGCACCAACTTCTACATTAAATTTCTTAGTATCACTAACAGAAGCATTTAGGTTTTCCATCAAATCTGTAATACCTGCATGCAGTTTACTTTGAGATTTTAAGAAGTCGTTTGAACCCTGTAATTGCAGTTCGTAAACAGCATTCAATGAAGATAGTTTTTGCGAAACTTCTGAAAGTCGTTTTCCAAAAGACTGTCCGTCATCAGCGCCCAGATCAATTGAGGTAATTGCTGATGTTGCTTTAGCATATGCTTTTGACATTTCATTAGCATTAACCGCAGCATTTTTCAAGCTTGAAGAATAATCATTAGTTGCAACAGCAGCGTCTGACATATCAGAAAGTTTACCTGCACTATCACTCAGGCTTCTTAAACCGTCACCAAGGCTTTGTAGTAATTCCGGACCAATTTTTGCCTCTTCTAACATTTTGTCAAGTTCTTCTGTTACTGTACCTGACTTTTTCTTTTCTTCTTCTTTCTCTTCACCGTGCATTCCTGCAAGTTCAGGATAAACCAAACTCCAATCCGGTTCTTCATGTGGCTTTTCAAACGCTGAAAAGAAGAAGATAAATGCCTCTGTTGTTAAACCGATGGTAAGCATGATACCTGCTCCCGGCCAGTGCTGTATCTTGAAAAGAGCTCCTAAGATAACTACTGCTGCTCCCCAGCCATAAAGTTTGGCCATAAAATTTTTCCACTTTTTCCCTTTCATAATTTCAAATGGTTTTTAGATTGTTTGTTGTGTTTGGTTTATAATTAATTGTGTTGTTTATTTTAAAAATCGGCTTTATCGCGACCCAGGAATGTCATCACGCAACGGAAACCCACATAGCATTTTGCTGTGTCCTGATATTCATATGTTCTGGTTCCTGTTTGCATATAGAATCCAATATCTTTCCATGAACCTCCGCGAATTACTTTTCTTTTTAATGCAGGAGG
>SXHM01000171.1 GCA_005773695.1 Bacteroidota bacterium | reverse complement strand
GAAAACCACCGCGCACAAAAACAAACAAAACAGCAGCTATGGGAACACAAAGCAGTGCGTTGGTCATTTGTTTTGTCAGTTGAGGTGTATTAGTTGTTATAAGAAATGGCATAACAAGTTTGCGGTAGGCTTTGATGTATAGCAACGTAAACACAATCATCGGAATAAGAAAAAGTAACACCAATCCCCAGGGGGTATATTTAATCACCTCCTCAGGATTCAGCAGGTGCAGCAGGGCTTGTATATTCACCTTGGTGCGCCATTCCTGATAAAGGCTTATTTCGCCAAAGCTTATAAGGTTGTTGGCTACAATAAGGAAATAACTGAGGATATGGCTCAACTTAACCCAAAACGCAGCTTGTGTTAGGCTGTAAATAAACGCGAACAGTAAAGCAACAACTGCAAAATACGAAACCGTTGAAAGGTCGAGCCGAAGGCCCGAAACCAATGAGTAAGTAATTTCTGAATAAGCTGCACCGTTTACAAAATGAACGGTTGCAATCAAAAAGATAATCCGGTTAATGGCGAGCACACAGAGCCAGAACAACAGCAGTCGCAACAGGTATTTATAAATGCTGATCATGCCGGTGATGCCTAAAATCTTAAAACTTATTTTACCATTAACTTCTTTTGCACCTTATTTTTGCCCGTGCTGAAATCCAACAGGTAAATGCCGGGCGAAGATTGAACATCAAAGGAAAAAGTATTGGAGCCTTTGTCCTTCTCAAAGTCAATAACTGAAACCAAACTACCGTTGATATCGGAGATGCGGCACTTTTCTTTTCCGGTGAGCAGATAATTTTCCGGAAGTTTAATGGTGAACATATTATCCGATGGATTCGGGAAAACAAGAATATCAAATCTTTTGGATGAAGCGCCTGATTCCACTACCGAAGCGATGGTTGAATTTTCAATGGTCATGCACGAAATAGTGGTACCCTCAAAATCAATAATGCAAAGCTGCACCGAGTCATCTTCAAAGATTTCAATCTTTCCGAATGCATTATTGAAGTTCATATTTTCTATACCATTTCCTCCTCCATTCCATAGCGAATCAATCAAACGCGGCTGCCCGAAAGTCTGCCCGTAGTAATCAATCCAGTAAGCGAGCTGAAGATTATCTACACTCAATCCGCTTGCATTAAGTTCGGGAATTCCCGAGTTGGTTCCGTCATCCATAACGTTGTGATGCGTGTCGCCACTGATGCTGATTACATCTTTAATATTGTTAGACGCAAGAAAATTCAGCAACTCCTCCTGTTGGTGCGGATAGCCCACCCAGTAATCAGAAAAGCCGGCTGCAAGGCGAAAACCTGAGCCAGTAATACCATTTAAATCAAAAGTAAAATTCTGTGCCCCCATTCCGAAATCAATAATTCTTCGTAAAGTTTTGTTAAAGGGCACACCACCAACAATAAACTTCCAGTCAGCAGTAGAATTTTGCAATCCGTTTTTCAGCCAGTTCATTTGATTTACGCTGAGTATGCGGTGATTAGAATCGGGCGCAAATGTCCATATGTTCGAAAGTGAATCATAAATATACGCCTCCGGTGCAGGGCTTGAAGTAGCACGCGTGTCTATGAAAAAGAAATCGCTATTACCTAAAGTAAAACTGTGATAAAGACCCTCAGATGTATCCACAATGGAGTATCCCGGAAAATATTCGATGTACGACTTAAACCAATTCTCGCGCGCACCCTGCGGAACAGGAGTCATAGTCCAACCGTTCACTACTTGGCCCGAAGAAGTATCAAGCGTTAATCCGGTGCGATAATTAGCGCAGTTGCCATTGTAATTGTCATCATCATCGGCAACATAATCAATGGGAACATAAAGGAGCATATCTTTCATGCGATCTTCATTATACCTGCGTTGCCATGATTCCTGAGCACGAGCATAATTCTCAGGGTAATCTTGATTCATCTGGTAAGATGGATAGGTGAAATCTCCTGTGTGAAGCATCATCATCGGTTCCAGTTCCAGCATACGATCAAACACATCCATGTTAGCTGTTTCCTGACACGACCCGGTGGTAAGCACATAATTTCCTTTTTCTCCGTCTTCTGGAAACGTAGTAAAAGAACCCGAACGCTCTTCTTCAAAACCATCAATAATAACACGGTAATAATATTTGGTGTAAGGCTGCAAACCTGTAATATTTAAAATTCGAGAATTATCCAATTCAGGCCGTGTACTGTCACTGAAACTTAACAACGTACTGAAATTTGGCTCTGTTGAAACATCGATTGTATAAGGCATTGCTGCATCAGTGCGAACATACATTCGGGCGGTAGTGGCTGTTAAGCCACCTGTTACCGGACCGTGTGTAATGTGTTGCGCAGAAGTCAGAAATTGGAAGTTAGAGATTAGAAAAAGAAAGAGAAAGAGTTTTTTCATTCTGGGAATTAGAATTAATTATCTATTTAGTGTTACAAAGAAACGAAATTCAGCCTCAGAAAAACGCCCTTACCTGCACATTCCCTGTATGAATTGTTTTAGAACCTTCCGATTTTCTGCCTGTGTATTGGATATTCAACTGCATATTTTTGTTCAGCTTGGTTTGTCCTGAAAGTGCCCACGTAAAGTTTTGTCCAACTTTTAAACCTTCCAGCATTTCAAATCCCAAAGGGCTGTTTTCAGCCCCGTTAAAACTGTTAATGATATAATTAAAGTTGGCGAGAATACTTCCTTTTGAAAGTATGTTGTATTTCAACTCAGTTCCTGCGTTACGGATAAATGTTTTTTCTCCGCCATAATCAATATTGTTGCGCTTCTCCATATATTTAAACTGAATACTCATGCGAAAAGCCGTGTTCGGCTGAAACGAAAGTTTAGGTTCTGTTTCGTTATAATTAATGATAAAATTATTGGTGTTAAAATATTCGGAGGTGCTTGCTTTTGTCCCGTTATTATAGGTTATATTGAGGGTAAACATTCGTGTGATATTCCAACGACTGCGGAATCCGTTGGAAGCGTTACTTCGTGAATCAAAGCCATTGGTAAGAAGTATTTTGCTTCGGGTGTCCTGCCAGGTATAATCAACGCCAAACTTGGCACTGCTTCGGTTGAAGAAAAAGGTATTTCTGAAAGATGAATTAAGTGTAAGTAAACTGGTATCTGCAATTTCAGTTTCAAAAGGATTAAAAATCTTTTCAATTTTGTCGCGTTGTGTTTTGCGGTCTATTCGGTAAACAAACTGGTTGGCAAAACGTGAAAGGAATTTCCGTATTCCCGTTTTGCTTGCCCACACCAGCGAAGGGTTAATATTAAAGACTTCATTGAATGCATTGGAATGTGTTTTCACATAATCATTGGTGGGCACAAACACGCGCAGATAAGTTGTATCAGTAGTGTTAGGAAAAGGATTAATTTCAAATTCGTTCAGTTCTTTAATTCCATTGTCGTTATAATCTATCCAAATGTAAGGGCCTTGTCCATTGGTAACACCAATGTAAGAGAACTCTTTCTTTGCCTCCAATCCCGAACCTATTTCATAAAAAGTAGTGGAAGTTACAGCACCTTTAAACAAACCAAAAGTGTATTCCAAACGACTGATTAAGCTATTATCAGCACGTTGAGTGGTAAGCAGCGAATCCAGAATAGTAAGTTTACGATATGTGATGCTGCTTTTGAAACGACTGTTTTGTGATTTTCCCAACTCGGTTGTAAATGCAATATTCTCACCCACTGTGGCTTTATCCAAATCGTTTTGCTGCGGAAGTTTTTCCATTCTTCGCCTGTAGCTTATGTTGAATTTATTTTTAGCTGTATCGGAATTTTGCACAAAATAAGTACGGTCGCTGAAATAAAAACTTGATGTAAGAAGCGAATCGCTGGCATTGATAAAACTGCGGTTATCCTCAAACTCATCGCGTATTCCCAGCATAAACCAGCGAATTGTTTTACTCAATGTGCCGATGTATTTTTTGTAGCTGAAATCTTTCTCCGTTCCGTTTGAGTTAATCAGACTCCCCCTGAAATCCAATTTAAAACCCCGGTAAGCAATGTTAGCAGAGAGCGTGTTTTGCAGCGCACTGAAAGAATTGCCGTTAATAAAAGAATTTACACCATAAACCATTTCACCAATACCATATTTACTGAATCCCAGTTTTCCTCCTGTGATATGTTGCGGTTCAACCTTAGTTTG
>SXHM01000170.1 GCA_005773695.1 Bacteroidota bacterium | reverse complement strand
TATTTCTTTTGTAAAAAGGAATTGGTGATTGATGATTATAAGAAGTAATTTAAATAGGAAAAATTTTCAAAGCCAGCAGCGAAGCCTCATTAAAAGCTTTTTTATCAATCCCTGTTTCTAATTTTTTCTCTTCAAAAAAACTGAGCAGATTTTCGGTGGGCATGTTGCCGGTTAATTTATCAGAAGCCATGGGGCAACCGCCAAAACCTTTGATAGCAGTGTCGAAGCTGCGGCAACCGCTGTTGAAAGCAGCCTCCACTTTTTCTTTCCATGTATCAGGAGTTGTGTGAAGATGTGCACCTATTTCTAAACCCGGCAAAGCAGGAATTAAGTTAGAAAACATGTAGCTGATATTCTGAGGATTAGAGACACCAATGGTATCGGCCAATGAAAAATACTTTATTCCAAGCTGTGACAGTTTTTGTGTCCAACTGATTGCAATATCGCTGCTCCATTCATCACCATATGGGTTTCCAAAGGCCATGGAAATATACACCAACATTTTTTTATTGCTATTGATGCAGATGTTTTGCACCTCTTCTACCCTCTTCAGGTTTTCTTCAATGGTAGAATTTCCGTTGCGCTGTTGAAACGTTTCGGAAATAGAAAACGGAAATCCCAGGTAAGTAATTTCATCAAATGCCGCTGCATCTTCAGCGCCACGCTTATTAAGAATAATGGAAAGCAGTTTTGATTTAGTCCCTGTCAAATCCAATTTACCAACCAGTTCAGCCGTGTCGCGCATTTGCGGGATGGCTTTAGGCGAAACAAAACTTCCGAAATCAATTACATCAAATCCAACTTTCAGGAGAGAATTGATATAAGCCACTTTTTTTTCTGTGGGTATAAACTCGTGTATGCCCTGCATGGCATCACGCGGGCATTCAGTGATTTTCATAAATGCAAAAATACGTTTTATGCCACAAAGACATAAACTCAGTTTCAACTTGAGCTTAGTCGAAGGCTATTATTGTGCTTCAACTATTATCAGCATGATATGAGGAATCAGGCAGCAATCCTCTTTTCCTTGACCTCGTTCATCATCTCTCTCAGATTTATGATTGCATAACGCATTCGTCCCAGTGCAGTGTTGATGTTCACGTTGGTCATTGCAGCAATTTCTTTGAAACTCATTTTGCCATAATGGCGCATCAATACCACCTCTTTCTGATCATCATCAAGCCGGTCTATCATTGTACGAATTTCGTGTTCCATCTCACCTTCCATAATTTTATCTTCCGCACTTTTTTCATCGTTCACCAGCAATCTGAAAACATCAACGTTCTCGTCATCTTCATCATTGGCATTATCCACAAACTGCATACGTTTACCCAGACGGAAGTAATCCATCACCATGTTATGCGCGATACGCATTGCCCACGGAAGAAATTTACCTTCTTCTTTGTAACATCCTTTGTTCATCGTGTTAATCACTTTCAGAAAAACATCCTGAAAAATATCTTCAGCCACATCTCGCTGTTTAACAGTAAGCACTATGTAGGTGAAGATTTTATTTTTATGACGTTTGAGCAGTTGCTCAAAGCAATTGTCATTACCGTTAAGGTATCCGCGTATCAATTGCTCATCGGTTTGATTGGATTGCATAGTTCCTCCTTTTTAGAATTGTGTTAGAATTAAAAAAAGTAGAGGTTTGAACTATGGCAAAAAAGTATTTGGGTAAAGTAGAATTCGCTTATTTAAAAAGTAAACGTAATACCCAAATTGTTTTTTGTTTAGAGATTTGTTCGGCACAAATATAGAACAAAATTTTATTCAAAACCAATAGGCAGAATAAAATTCTTTGAATTCAAACCATTTACACAGAAAACAGATGATTATTCTGTCGAAGTAATTTACCATTTCATCAGCTTGTAACTGCTGCTGAAGTTTTGAGTTGTTACGTTCGTCAAATAAATTCCGGAAGAAAGGTTTTTAGGCGATATTTTTAGCTCACGTGTTTCTGAAAATTCTTCTGAAAGGATAATTCTTCCGGTTGCATCAATTAATTCTATCGTTCCTGTTTGCGGAGAATTAAATTGAATAACAGTGTTCTCGTTGCGCATTGCAAAACCATACGAATTCAGCACAGTAAAATAGATTTTGCTAAACTCATTAATTCCAACTCCGCAAACAGTAAACCCGCGCTGACTCATCCACCAACTTATGGGGATAGCAAATTCTCCATCGTTTAAAGTTTGGTCAGCCTGAATTACAAGACAGGCTGCATCAGACATTGTCATGTTAGTTGAAAAACTATACATTGCTTCTATCAGAATTTCATCAGTTTTTTCCCTTCCGATATTATCCATAATCTGCATCATGGTTGACGACCAGATCTCTGCATCCTTATATAGATTATTCTGTAAATCTTCCGGGTAATTTTTGTTACTTTCTACCACTCGACCATTCCAGAATTCATTATGTCCATCCCACGAAAACATATTTTCCCAGTTAAACGGGTTGATAGATTTAGAATACGAAGCCGCAAAATAATCTCCTATAGCTTCGTCCAATGCGGTTCGCTCTGTTCCGGAATTAGTTCCCGGAGCTGCGGAATGTGAAATTGCATGTCCATATTCGTGAATAACCACATCGGCATCTTCAGCATCATCTACACCACCTTCACCAAATGACAAGCGTGGCGGTGTCCCTGCAGCACTAAAGTTGGAATTATCTGCTCCGCCCATTGCGTGTGTATCAACCCAGATGGGGTAATCTACAATATTGTCAAAGCCTAATTGCTGAACATAATCATGGTAAACATTGATGTGGTAAAAAGCATTAACATCCTCAAAGCCATCTTGTGAACGTGTAAACTGGAAATCAGGATTAAGACTTGTTACAGGAGGTATATCAGGAATGGAGTGTTCTGTAATAAAACAATAAGGGCTTTCTAATTTAAATGTGTCGTTTTCAAATGCGACATCAATGGTAACTTGCTGGCGCTGCATGTTCAACTGTGAGATGTCTGCATCAGAAGCATCTTCATAAGGTGTTCCGTAAGTAACACCTGCTGTGGTAAGCGGATCAGGATTGAAAACCCTTGCCATCGCAGGGGTATCCACAATATGAATTCTATTATTATTGAAATAATTATTCATGTCGCGTTCATAAACAATCTTATGCTCTGCATTAATTATCAACTCAAAGAAACTACCTTTTTTATCCCACAATTCGATACGTGAAGCCGGAATAAGTTTTGGGCCAACATCAAAATATAAATCCTCTATAAAAATCTTAACAATATCACTCTCTTCTTGATATATAGATTTAATGATGTCGTAACAATCATCTATATCCGGAAATTCTCCTGCAGGAGTTTCCAAAATATTATACGTATTATCAAATAATGAAAAAATGTTTCCGTTTTTATCCAGATTGATTTTTACTGTACCTCTGTATACAGGTTTTCCATTATAATTCTGACGATACAAATAATGGAAACCTGTTTTAATTTGTTTGCCTTCAAGGTATTCAACTGAAAAGTCAGCACCTCTTAAGTTGGGAATTGTTGAAAGCACATATTTTTTGACCAAAGCAGTATCAGTAGTTTCAATTTTTCCGCAATTAAATGAAGATAGAGCTTTCCGAATATCAACCGGATGCGGCAACCGGTTTCTCATTCCGTCATTTATCTTTTGCCCAAAACACAGAACCGGAAAAATCAGAATTACAAGAGCTACTATACCGGCTAAGAATTTACTGTTGTTACTTTTTTGCACAAAATTGTATTATTATGGTTTTATTCCCCGTGTTCCGTCTAACCAACCCTGCCAGTATTCAAAAGCCTTCATGGGAATATCTAACTTATTATCATCAATCATCTTTTGCACCTCAATTCGGTTTTGCCTTTTCAATGTTATTTTATCAAGATTTGAAAAGTGCAATATGGTTGCTGCTGCAATAGCAGAATTTATTTTCAGGTTTTTTAAGTTTACTTTATCATATGTATCACTTTCACAATGATAGTCTGAGCAATAATTAGCACCTTCCTGTTTGCCCACCAGATTTGGAACACCCTGCATCATAAAATCATAATTATCGGTTCCTACAATGGGTACATCAGCATTTTCAAAAGGACCAAGCGAAGCAACACTTTCCAATGCCTTTTTTGTTTCAGCATCCAGTTCAGGGCGATTACCTGTAAAAAAACCAGTAATCTTTCCGCTGCCGATATCAATAGAAGCAATCACAACATGTTTATCTAATTCTTTTTCGTGTTGCTGTGTATATGAATATGAACCGCAAATACATTGTTCTTCACCATTCCAAAGTGCAAAACGAATAGAGCGTTTTGGTTTGATTCCAAGCAGCGTCATTTGTCGCGCCATATCTATAACCAATGAAACATTGCAACCGTTATCGTTAGCTCCTGTTCCCATTCCCCAAGAATCAAGGTGAGCGCCAATCAATACAACTTCATCTGGCTTTTCACTGCCCTTTATTTCACCGATTACATTATAAGAAGTAAAGGAACCACCGGTAGTCAATTCAATATTCAGATTGATGTTCAGTTTCCCTCCTTTATCAAGAATTCTGATACAACGTGAAGCATCATCTCGTGCCATTACAACAAGCGGAAGCGTATTATTATAACCGCGTGAAGCAAGGTGCCTGAATAATAATTTTTTAGGGCGTGATGACATATATACTACACCTTTTACCTTCGCAGCCAAAGCTCGTCCTTCTATTTCATGTGCATCATTATACTCTTTAAAAAGACCACCTAATTCGGTTAGTTCATCTGTTGTAACTAACACAAACTTGTCTTTTATTTTATCACCTGCTTTCTTAAAATCATCTTCTGTTCCATACCCAACTGAAACTAATTCAGCTTCCAAGCCGCTGGCAGATGTACCAACAGAAAAAGCCCGCGAAACTACACGCGGAGTAAAATTTGAGGCTCCTGTAATTTTAGCAGTGCAACTTTTCTCATCCCAAAGTGATGGCATTTGAAAAGCTTCTTTCCTTACCTCTACTCCTGCTTCTTTAAATTTCCTTAAGCCCCATTCTATTGCTTTAGTGTTAGATTCTGTGCCTGTTACGCGACCGCCTATTTTATCGCAAAGTTCATGTAAATCATCCTGAATTTGAGTATGCCCTAGCATTGCAGTCACCAACCTTTCAGTTTCACTGTTCTGAGCGCATGAAAGAAGTGAAGAAAATAAAACAGATGATAAAAAAAACGAAACGTGCTTTAACATTAGCGTTTTACGAGCACTAAATTTTTATCATCAAACTGCACGATTGAATAAATGATTTTTTTTCTTTCTGAATTTATTTGCATAAACATTTCAGCAGTTTTTTTACTATCATTCCATTTACCTGATTGACAAACTTTATAGACAGTTGAATTCTTTTCTACCAAATCTTCGTAATACCCATTGTAAACTTTAACAATGTAATTATAGCATAAAGAAAATTCACCTTCAGAACCAAATTGCAGACTTGGGTAATCTTTGTAAGCACTCAAAAAACTTGAAACAAACTTTAAGGTATCAGCCGAATTAAGATTTGTCGAATTAAGATTTCGATCTTCAAGGTAGTATTTTTTATTTACGTAGCGCACATTCTTTTCATCTGTTTCTTTCTTTTTTTCTACTTCAACTACACCTGCAG
>SXHM01000169.1 GCA_005773695.1 Bacteroidota bacterium | reverse complement strand
TTTTCTGCTAATGCTCAGTGCGACTCCATTGCCACACTATGCAGAAAAAATATTACAGACCAATTTATTTCTGACGGACAATCTTACAGAGCATTGCTTGTTAATCAGGAAGTAGCTGAATTCAGCGCTACCTTTTTTGGAGGAAGTACCTACCGTATTGCAGCTTGCAGTGGTTTTAGCGATGGTAATCTGATATTCTCAATCTATGATCAGGAACGTAATTTATTGTTCACCAACAGCGAACATAAAAATGCCCCACATTGGGACTTTAAATTGAACTCAACATTAAATTGTACTATTGAAGCGCAACTTAATTCAACAGGAGGAACTTCTGGTTGTGCAGTATTATTGGTTGGTTTCAAGCAAAAATAAAAACGAACTATTTAAAATCGAAAAGACATTATTGCGAAAGCGGTAATGTCTTTTTTGTAGGTATCAATTATGAGTGAAAGGATATTAAAAGCATTGATGCAGCTTTTTGCGCTCATCACCAATCCGCAGGCCGATAGCAGCCGCGGGCGTGATGTAGTGGCTCTTTTCCTTCGCCAACAACTGAACAGCGAGAAGGTTGAAGAATACCTGAAAGTTTTTGATTCATTTATTGAACAATACCGTGGAAAGGCGGGACAGGAAGACACAGGGAAAAAGAAGAAGACTTCAGTTAACTCGGTAAAAGTTCTGAAGATTTGTACACAGATAAATTCAGAATTAACGCAGAAACAAAAAATGGTTGTGCTGCTGCGTTTGATAGAGTATGTAAATTCTGAACAGAAAAGTTCGCCCGAGGAAATGGAGTTTGTTTCCACCGTGTCTGAAACGTTTAATATAGACACTCAGGAATTTGTACGTTGCCTTTGGTTTGTAACGCATCCTGATAACGAAACCATTGATTCAAATGACTTCCTGATTGTTTCAGCATCTAAGAACGGGAATGAAAAAGTGCATCACATTCTGTCTGAAAATCTGACAGGAATGATTCGTGTAATGCGGGTTTCGAGCGTGAATATGTACTTTCTGCGCTATTTGGGCGAGGAAGAACTGACGCTTAACGGACAGCCTGTTTTGAAAAACCGTTCGTATATTTTTACATCTGGTTCTTCTATAAAAGGCAAAAAGATGCCAGCGGTTTATTACAGCGATGTAGTGAGCCAGTTTATGAAAGGATCAGCTGAGGATACGCTGGAATTTGCTGTAAATAATGTTTGTTATAAATTTCCTGGCGGCAAAACTGGAATACACGATATTTCTTTCCGGGAAGAGACAGGAAAACTTATTGGGATAATGGGTGCCAGTGGTGCGGGTAAGTCAACTATTCTGAGTATTCTTAACGGAATTATCCCTCCAACAAGTGGAGCTGTAACTATTAATGGTATAGATATTCACCGCGACAAGAAACGGGCCGAGGGTGTTATAGGATATATTTCGCAGGACGATTTGCTGATGGAAGACCTTACCGTTTTCCAAAATCTGTTTTATAACGCACAACTTTGCTTTGACAGCTACAGCAAATTCCGTATTACCAAAATGGTAATTGAAATGCTGAAAAGCCTTGGACTGTATGAAATACGCAGCATGAAAGTGGGCAGTCCGCTTAACAAGAAAATCAGCGGAGGACAACGCAAACGACTAAACATTGCATTAGAATTAATCCGTGAACCAACAGTGTTGTTTGTAGATGAACCAACTTCAGGGCTTTCATCACGCGATTCTGAAAACATCATGGACTTGCTGAAAGAATTAACCCTAAAAAACAAACTTGTTTTTGTGGTTATTCACCAGCCTTCAAGTGATATTTTTAAATTATTTGACAAGCTCTTAATTCTCGATACAGGCGGTTATCCGCTCTTTCATGGCAACCCTATAGATGCGGTAAGTTATTTTAAAACGGAGACAGGACAGGTTAACAGTGATGAGGTAGAATGCGAAAGTTGTGGTAACGTAAATCCTGAGCAAATCTTTAACACTATTGAAACGAAGGTGGTAGATGAGTATGGTCAGATTACGGAAAACCGTAAAATCACTCCAAAAGAATGGAATAAAAAATATCTGGATAAATTTAAATCGGAAGCTTTTGATACACAAAAAAAATATTCTGAAATTCCGGCTTCATACAAAGTTCCATCACGCTTTAGTCAGATTAAAGTTTTTGTAAAGCGTGATGTGCTTTCGAAATTCTCAAATACTCAGTACCTTGTTATTAATTTGCTCGAGGCTCCTTTACTTGCTTTTATTCTTGCCTATCTTGTAAAGTATTCAAGCAGTGAAGAAACAAGTTATGTCTATTATCACAACGATAATATTCCAGCTTATATGTTTATATCCGCATGCCGCTGGTCACGTGATGGTAAGTCGCGGTGGCACGTGGGTGGTCTTCGAACGAAGTTCCAGTGCGTTCTCTGGTGTTGTTTCTTCACTTGGCTTGGGGACATTCAGTTGGCAACTCCATCACCCTGAGGTCTTTGCTTTATGCTTAGTAAACATCCTCATTGTCAGTCCCTTACATCCTCATTGTCAGTCCCTT
>SXHM01000168.1 GCA_005773695.1 Bacteroidota bacterium | reverse complement strand
GTTTGAATACCCTGCCTATTCAACAATTGAAAACGATACCAAAGGGTTGTCAGAACCTTGCTGGATAAACCTGAACTTCCCTCAGTTTAAGGGTACTTTACATATAAGTTACAAGGCAGTTAATGGCAATGTTATTCAATACCTTGAAGATTCAAGGGAGCTAACCAACAAGCACATTGCTAAAGCCTCGGCAATTGATGAAGTTTTGATAAATAAGCCCGAAAAAAATGTTTACGGTTTAATTTATGAAATAGAAGGAAGCGGAGCGGCCTCGCCCGTTCAGTTTTTTATTACCGACAGCAGTAAACACTTTTTAAGAGGAGCACTATATTTCACTGTAAAACCTAATAATGATTCATTGCAACCGGTGATTAAATTTATCAAACAGGACATCAACAGGTTTATTGATTCATTTAAATGGAAATAACTATCGTCACCCTGTCTCTGAAAACTTTCGGTTTGTTTCAAGGTCTTGATTTTTTAAGGCTGAAAAAAGTTCAGCATTAAGCGAAAACCAAATAAAAAAGGCGTCCCGCCCCGTAGTATCGGGGCGGGACGCCTTTTTTTATGATTAAGCTAAAAATTAATTATCCTTTGTGACTTCCTTCGTCAGAAACAGTCAGTTTTTTACGACCTCTTGATCTGCGTGCTGCCAAAACCCTGCGTCCATTGGCTGAATCCATTCTCTCTCTGAATCCGTGTTTATTCTTTCTTTTCTTAACCGAGGGTTGATATGTACGTTTCATTTTATTGTTACTTTTTCGTTAAACGGGCTGCAAAGATAGTCAGGTTTTCTTTCCAACCAAATTTAAAACTAAATTTGCACCCTTAAATTATGGCAAGAGGATTCAATACCGAGACCGAAGACCTTCCAAAGGCAAAGATTAGCAAGGATTCCCTGAAAACAGGGATGCGGATTTTATCCTTTATGGGTCCACATAAATGGAAATTCATAATCGGGCTTATTTTTCTTGCTTTAACAAGTGCTACAGCACTTGCCTTTCCTCTTTTGATGGGCAAAATGGTGGATACAACCGGAGGCAATGCATTAGATATGAAAACGGCCAATTTACTTGGTGCAGCTTTAATAGGTATTCTGCTTTTACAATCAGTTTTTTCCTATTTCAGGGTATATCTTTTTGTAAACGTAACTGAAAATACGCTCGCAGGCTTGCGACAGGCTGTTTACACAAAATTAATTACCATGCCCATGACCTATTTCGGTCAAAAAAGGGTGGGTGAACTTAACAGCCGCATGAGTACGGATATTGTTCAAGTTCAGGAAACACTAACCACAACTATAGCAGAATTTTTAAGACAGTTTGTCATCATTATTGGCGGTATCGCATTCCTGATTGTTATTTCTCCCAAACTTACGATGCTTATGATTGCAATTATTCCATTTGTGGCATTAGCATTGGTTTACTTCGGAAGATTTATCCGGAAAGCATCACGCGAAGTACAGGATACTGTTGCAGAATCCAATACAATTATTGAAGAAACATTGCAGGGAATTACCAATGTAAAAGCCTTTGCCAATGAATTTTTTGAAATTAAACGTTACGGAAAAAGTGCTGACGAAATAGCTCAGAAAGCCATTAAAGTGGGAATGTATCGCGGATTATTTGCTTCTTTTATCATCTTTTGCCTGTTTGGTTCATTGGTGGCAATGGTTTGGTATGGAATAGTGCTGGTTATAAAAGGTGATTTATTAATAGGGGAGTTGATTTCATTTGTGTTTTACACCGTTTTTGTAGGCGCTTCTATTGGAGGCTTTGCCGAACTTTATACCCAAATTCAAAAAGCAATAGGTGCAACTGAACGCTTGGTTGAGATACTGGATGAAAAAGCAGAAACCGTTGAACTATCGGAAACATCTGCAGTCAGAAAAAAGATTGAAGGAAAGGTTAGTTTTGAAAATGTAGCTTTCACATACCCTTCACGCAAAGAAATGCAAATTTTGAAAGACTTTTCTTTTAAAGCTTCAAAAGGCGAAACCATTGCTATTGTTGGTCCCAGCGGTGCCGGAAAATCTACCATCGTTTCATTGTTGTTGAAATTCTATGAACCCGACAGCGGAAAAATTCTGATTGATGAGAGAGATTCTAAAGAATATGGGCTTACGGACTTGCGTAATCAGATGGCAATGGTACCACAGGATGTATTGCTTTTTGGTGGTTCTATCAGAGAAAATATAGCTTATGGAAAACCGGGCGCAACTTTGGAAGAAATAATTGAAGCGGCAAAACAAGCCAATGCACATAATTTCATTGACAGTTTCCCTGAAAAGTATGAAACACTTGTTGGTGAACGAGGCATTAAACTTTCGGGCGGGCAACGCCAGCGTGTTGCAATTGCACGTGCGGTTTTAAAAAACCCTTCTATTCTTATATTAGATGAAGCCACAAGTTCTTTAGATTCTGAATCAGAAAGACTTGTTCAGGAAGCCTTGGATAAACTAATGGTTGGAAGAACTTCATTTGTTATAGCTCACCGTCTGGCCACTATCCGTAAAGCCGATAAAATAGTGGTCATTGACAAAGGCGTTGTAATTGAAAGCGGAAC
>SXHM01000167.1 GCA_005773695.1 Bacteroidota bacterium | reverse complement strand
GGCCGCGATCGCCCGGGAGGGCACGTGAATGCTGAGCATTGCTTTTCCTAAGTCGGCATGAAGTTTATCAAACACGGGTTCGCCCAAACCCACCGGGCAATTGGTGATGACTGCTGTAATTACTCCGCCCAAAGTGTCGCCTTCTTTGCGTGTTTTTTCAATCAGCTTTATCATCTTTTCTGCTGTTGATTTTTCGGGGCAGCGAACAATGGTGCTTTCTATTTCCTTGTTACTGAAAACCTTTTCGGTGTCTTTCATCTTCACTGTTCCTACCTGCGAAACCCAGGCATTGAATTCTATTCCCTGTTTTTTGAGTAATAGTTTTGCAATTGCTCCGGCTGCTACACGTGCAGCAGTTTCACGCGCAGATGACCGCCCGCCACCGCGGTAATCACGGTTGCCGTATTTTTCTTCGTACGTAAAATCAGCATGAGAAGGACGGAACTTATCTGCAAGGTGTTTGTAGTCTTGCGGTTTCTGGTTGCTGTTGCGGATAATAATGGTAAGCGGTGCGCCTGTTGTTTTATTTTCAAACACGCCCGACACAATTTCAAATGCATCAGCTTCTTTGCGCTGTGTAGTTATCTTGCTTTGCCCGGGTTTCCTGCGCTCAAGTTCAGACTGAATAAATTTTTCGTCAATCTTTAATCCTGAAGGACAGCCATCAATCACAACGCCAATCATAGCGCCATGCGATTCGCCAAAGGTTGTGATTTTGAAAAGCTGTCCGAAAGTGTTTCCTGCCATAGGAAGGCAAAAGTAGGAAAAACGAGTTCAGGTTTTAAGATGTGTGTTAGTTTGAAAAGATAATTGCAAATTGCGCATAACAAATTGCGCTGCATTGTGCCTATCAGGGGGAAAGACATTTGTTGATTTTGAAAATTATTTCTTTATTATTTTGGAGCTACTAGAAAATATTTTATGTTTGCTAAAGAATAAACATAATAACCTGAAAAGTTAAATACCTTATGGGAAAATATATTTTAGAAATTGGCGGATTCATATTCTGTATTTTTTTTTTCTGTAGGAGTTAATGCTCAAGACACTATCTTCTCTTCTCTTCGTCCAGAAGGAATAATAACTAAAGTCTACGAGGAGAGAAAAAAGGATTATTTAGTATCTCCAGTTGATAATCAACAACTAAGTATCAGTATAGTTAAAAAGGATATAAAAAAAATTTCTTATTCAGATGGGAGAGTCTTTAATAATCCAGAGTATACTCCACAAGAAAGTCTATTTGTTATTCCAACAGACCCGTTAACAGGTAAAGTAATTTATTCCGGTGTAATTGAAATTAAAAATGTAAGTCAAAAAGAATTATATAAAATTGGAAAGCAGTTACCGTCCTCTAATGTTGAGTATTCTTTAGAGTCTTTTGATGAGATTGACCAGTCATTTGTTAAGTATAAAGCGATTGGAAATTATAATACAAAATTTGCTGGAGATTTATATTATGTAAGATTTAATTTGTTTCTTAAATTTAAAGATGGGAAGGTGAAATATGATATTACCGATTTTGTTTTTTCATATAAAGTAAATAGATTGAAGCTTTATGGAGCATATGGTATTGGATTGGGCTCTGTGAAAGAACAAGAAGATATAAGAACTGCAGAACATTTTTACAGAGAAGTAATGTATAGTTCTGACAGAAAGTTTTGGGTAGAATTTTGTAAAAGTATTGATTTAACAATTTCTTCTTTGAAAGAATTATTTAATCAAAGAAAAGATTCTAACTGGTAGAAAGGATTCTCATTATTCATCCTCCGAAGGAGCGAGTGTGTCGCTCGGATTGATTATTACTTTGTTGTCTCCCGCATCTAATTTTCCACTAGCGATTATTGTGCTGCAATTGTTTGATGAAAAAGGTGGCTTGGTAAAAACGGAGAAGGTGGTGAAGGAGTGAAAGCAATAGGGAATAAAAGAAAACGATTTATCTTTGTAAAAAAAAATAATAATGTCAACAGCAACTGCAAAAGTATTTATAGAAGCTCTGCAAAGCCTTCCACCAACTGAGCAAGTTGGGATTTATGAATGGGTGAAAAAGCATAGAAAGCGTTTTGAAGGCTTGCAAAAACGTGTTCTTTCATCGGGTAAAAAATCTAAAACAAATCCTGACGAACTTTATACACTTTCGCTACAGTCGTTTGCCGATGACTGGGATGCACCCGAAAATGAGCATTGGGATAAATTATTTAAGAAGCAAAAGTCCTGATGTATAAGCATGGTGATATTGTGTGGGTTCCTTACCCGCTTGCAGACCAACCAACCAAAACAAAAGTAAGACCTGCAATTATTATCAGTGGTGAAGATTCAAATAAGCTTGATAACGATATGCTTATTGCACAAATTACAAGTGTGATTCGCGGTGATAAGTTTTCTTTTCTGATAAGTAACTCCGATACTAATACTGCATTGCCAAAAGAAAGTGAAATACGTTGCAATAAAATTGCAACCATCAGAAAATCGCTGATAATCGGGAAACTAGCTTCCCTGAAATCTACTAAGCAAAAAGAACTTTACAGGAAAATCTGTTCGGTTTTTGAGTAATACTCCGGTCGGATAAATCACATCCAGATTTCATTGCAATCAAACGGATTTGTATCATTTTCTCCGAGAGGGGAAAACGATAGCCTATAGCCACTTTTATTATTAGCGCACACAATACTTTCAACACTTCAGCGTTAATAAGTTAAAGGGTGTGTATCAATTAAGTGTATGCTAAAATCTAAATTTTGCAACAAATAAGTAGGATATGATGCGAAGTAAAATAATGCTTGCGGGTTTGTTGATGTGGGGCTTCTCTGCCGTTGCGCAGAAAACGGCCTATTACCTTGACCCAGCTGCGGAATACCGCTCAGGCACTGAGTTGTATGAGAAAGAGAAGTATGCCGCTGCCCGCGAAAAGTTTGAAAACGTAACGGCACAGACTGCTTATCTGCCGCTTGATTTACGTGTGAATGCGGAGTTTTATACGGCTATGTGTGCCGTTGAATTATTTCACAAAGATGCTGAAATGCTATTGCAGCGTTTTATTGATACCCGACCCGAAAGCCCGAAAACAAAGGCTGCCTGGTTTGAGATGGGTAAATTTCAATACCGCAAAAAGAGCTGGAAAAAAGCGGTGGAATGGTTTGAAAAGCTGAACACCTACGATTTGAATAACGATGAACTGGCTGAATATTATTTCAAGTCGGGCTACAGTTATTTTATGCTCACTGATTTCAAAAATGCGAAGACCAACCTTGACCAGATCAAGGGAATTGAGAATAAATACTCGGCTCCCGCAAGCTATTACAGCGCGCACATTGCCTACATAGAAGAGAATTACGAAACGGCTTTGCAGGATTTTCTGAAATTAGAAAACGACAAAATTTTTGGTGCTGTGGTTCCGTTTTACATTACGCAACTTTATTTTTTGCAGAAGAAATACGACAAGGTGATTGAATACGGAACTCCGCTGCTTTCATCTGCTAATACCAAGCGTGTTCCTGAGATTGCGAAGCTGGTGGGCGAGTCGTATTTCAACAAGGAAATGTATAAAGAAGCAGTTCCGCAATTGGAGTTGTTTGTTAATAATGCTGGTATTGTTACTCGCGAGGACAATTACCAGTTGGGTTATGCTTTATACAAAAGTGGTGACTATGAAAAAGCTATCTCATACTTAGAGAAAGTTGCGGGAGATGCCGATAAACTCACACAAATCGCTTATTACAACATTGCCGATTGCTACCTGAAATCGGGCAAGAAACCCGCAGCGCGTAACTCATTCAAACAGGCTTCATCGTTTGAGTTTGACAAGGAAATACAGGAAGATGCCTTGTTCAATTATGCGAAATTAGCTTACGAACTTTCGTTCAATCCTTACAACGAAGCGATAACTGCGTTTGAAGAATACATCCGCAAGAACCCGCAATCACCGCGCGTTGAGGAGGCTTATTCATTTTTGCTGGATGTTTACCTCACCACCAAAAACTACAAGCAGGCGTTGGAATCCATTGATGTCATCAAAAATAAAGATGATAAAATGAAGCGCACCTATCAGCGCATTGCATATTACCGTGGCGTGGAATTGTTCAACGATTTGAATTACCAAAGCGCGATTGCACATTTCGACCTTTCACTGAAATACCCTATGGATAAAGAGATTGAGGCAGGTGCTGACTACTGGAAAGGAGAAGCGAAATACAAGCTGAACAACTACGATGGAGCTATTGCCGACTACAACAAGTTTCTGTATGTGCCGGGAGTGAACCATGATAAATACAAGACCGTGAACTACAATATGGGCTATGCTTATTTCAAGAAAGGTGATTATGCGAATGCCATTCAGTGGCTGAGAAAATACGCTGCTTCATCGGATGACAACAAAAAGTTGTGTGATGCTTATATCCGCATTGGTGACGGTTATTTCCTGACACGTGAAAATCAGTTGGCAATTGATTTCTACGACAAGGCAGTGAAAATTGCCGCACTGGATGTGGATTATGCGTTGTTCCAGATTGCTGTTTGTTATGGCTTGCAGAATAAAAATGAATCGAAGATTGCTGCATTGGAATCGTTGCTGAACACTTATAAGAACTCAGCCTATTCAGCCGATGCGAAATACGAGATTGCGGAAAGTTACTTGTTGAGTGATGGACTTGACAATGCGTTGACATGGTTTCAGCGTGTGATTAATGAGCATCCGAAATCAGCTTATGTGAAAAAGTCATTGCTTTCCAGCGCACAGATTTATTACAATCAAAACAACGATGAGCAAGCGTTGGATCTTTTCAAAAAGGTGTATGCCGATTATCCGGGAACAACCGAAAAGAATGATGCGTTGCTGCAGATAAAAAAGATTTATGTGGAGAACGGAAGACTGGAAGAATTTGAAAACTGGTTGAAAGGAAATGCGCCCGGATTTAATGTAGCTACGCTGGATACAGCTAATTATGAAGTTGCCGAAAAGAAATATTTAGAGTCTAAATTTTCTGAAGCGTATGATGGCTTTAACAACTACCTCACAAAATATCCGAATGGTCATTTTGAACTGAATGCCAAGTTTTACCGTGCTGAATCTGCATACCAGCTGAAGAAATATGATGAAGCATTGGAAGGATACAATTATGCAATTGGCAGAGCAAAAAATATTTTCACTGAGAAATCGTTGATACGTGCTGCGGATATTCACTACTTCCGTAAAAATTATAGTGATGCGAAACTGATGTTCGCTGTTCTGGAAGAAGTAGCGGAAGTGGAGCAAAACCTGATTAACTCACGCATCGGGTTGATGCGCTGCAATTATGCGTTGGGCGAATATGATGAAGCCACCCGCTATGCCGAGAAGGTAACTACAATGGAGAAAATTGCGGAGGATGTTTTTAATGAAGCACATTTGATTATTGCGAAATGTGCACTGGCACAGGAAAAAGAAGGTTTGGCTCTGGCTGCTTTTACTAAGGTTGCCGGTTCATCGCAAACTGCTGTTGGTGCAGAGGCGGAGTATAATGTAGCAGCAATTCAACACAGACAAGGACATTATGATGTGTGCGAGAAAACGATTATCAGTCTTATCAGTAACCGCCCGTCTTATCCGTATTGGGTAGCAAAATCGTTTATTCTGCTGGCGGATAATTATGTTGCGAAGGACGATGATTTCCAGGCAAAACTTACGCTGCAAAACCTGATTGATAAATACGAAGGTGAAGACCTGAAAAAAATTGCGCAGGAAAAGTTGAATGCTATTATTCAGCGCGAAAACGATGAAGAACTGATGAAGGAAATGAAAATAAAAGAAGAAATCTACATCCAGTTTAACGAGAATAACAAAGAACAGAAATTGTTTGAGGAGGAAGAGCCCCTCCCAACCCTCCCCGAGGGGGAGGGCTTGCAGCCAAACCAAAATGATAATAAGGAATAAGCTATGAAAAATAAAAATATTAATAGGTCGTTTTTCTCCTCCCCTTTGGGGAGGCTGGGTGGGGCTTTATTGTTTTTAGTGCCTTTTGTGTCACTTGCCCAAACGAAGGAGAGCCTTCCGGAGATGGAGTTTGAACATACCAAGCCTTCGGACCGCGCCACTAAAAATGCAATCAAGATCAGCGAGAACCCGGAAGTGGTTGATGATACATTGGTGATCTCACCTTTGAATTACACCATTTTGAAAAAAGGTGAAAAACCCGAATATAAAGCGGAGAAAATAAAACCGGCAAAGATTGTTGATGAGCCGCTGAAAAAACTTTACAAGCATTATGCGAAAGTTGGTTTCGGGAATTATACTTCGCCATTGGTTGAATTCAGCATGAGTAACCTGCGCAGTAAAGATTATGCTGGAAGCGTTTACCTGAAACATTATTCCATGAACGGAAAACTGAAAGAAGTTGGTCCGCCACAATTCAGCGATAATGAACTAGTGTTGGACGGTAAGAAATTTTTCAAAGATTGGACGCTGAACGGTAACCTTGCTTACAAATGCAATGTGGTTCATCACTATGGCTTTGATGTTGATTCATTTCCGTCAGACAGCTTTCCTGCTTTCAGCAAAAGCGCAACCAAGCAGCGTTTTTCGTTTGTCGGAACTTCGTTTGATCTTACTTCTTCGGAATTGCGTCCTTCAAAATGGTTGCAGAAAATCGGTATTGACTACTATAACTTTCAGGACAAGTTCGGAACAACTGAAAACAAAGTTGGTGTGATGGCAAACCTTGTAAAAAGTGTTTCTAAAAAATCGGATGTGCTGATTGATGCAGGTGTGGATTATTACAACGAAAAAATGACCGTGCATGGCGGCAATAATTTTATTCCCCGCTTGCGTGCAGCTTTTGCCACCAACGGAAAAACATGGAAACTGAAAGTAGGTATCGCAACTGCATTGGATGTAACCGACTCTTTAACCAAAGGCTATATTTATCCGCAGTTGGATTTCCAGTATTCACTGGTTGAAAATATTTTCTACTTCTATGCAGGTGCAAATGGAGACTTGCAGCGTAACAGTTTCCGCAGTCTAACTTCCGAAAATCCTTTCATTGCTTCTGACATTACTATGAAAAATAGCAACCAACAAGCAAAGTTATTTGCAGGCTTGCGCGGAGCGTTCAGTTCCAAGATGACGTTTAATGCTTTTGTGTCGCAGAGTTTTATTGATAACATGCCTTATTATGTAAATCAGGTTGACACCGGTTCAGTGGCCGGAAATGTTTTCAATGTGGTTTACGACAAAACTTCGTTACTCACCGTTGGTGGTGATTTAGGTTTTCAGGCAGGCGAGAAATTGATGCTGAACGCTTCTGCTGCTTATAATTTTTATGGCATGGATAAACAGTTGCAGCCTTGGCATCGCCCGGCAATCACAGGTAAGTTCACAGGTAAGTACAATCTGAAAGACAAGATAATTATATCAACTGATGTTTACTATTTAGGTCCTCAGTTTGGCCGCACTTTCACACAGGATACGCTTGGTGTTATAGTCTATGATGATGTAAAAATCAAACATCTTATTGATGTAAATCTAGGTGTTGAATATCGTTACAACCAGCGTTTCTCTGCATTTGTAAATTTTAACAATATCGCGTCTTATCGTTACTATCGCTGGAATCAGTATCCTTCACAGCGTTTTAATTTTATGGTGGGGCTGACTGCGAATTTCTAGGTTATTTGAGAAATTTTTAAAGGTTTTGGGGTGTTAATGTTTCAGTATTTTAGAATCTGAATGCTTAACTCATCAAGAACTATAGAGTTGGATGTAATCGAGCTCTAATCTTCAAAATATTTTGCTCGGATTGATAAGGTCAATATCATTATATCTTTTTATCTGAATTTCCGGAACCTATTTTAGTACTCTAAGCATTAATATGCTGTTTGTAAATAATGCAAATGGCAATTTACACAGGCATGAAGTTCTTTATGTCAATGCAAACTCAAAATTTGGTAGTTCATTACTAAGCATCTGCATTTATTGTTTAAGTCTTTTAACTTAGAATGAAAATTATACTACAGATGTGGTAAAGCAGTAAAACAAAAAACCCCGCTAGCGCAGGGTTTTTTGTTTAAAAACAGGCAAAACCTATTTTTTCTTTTTAGCAACTGCTTTTTTAGCAGCTGGTTTTTTAGCAGCAGCTTTTTTAGCAGCTGGTTTTTTAGCAGCTTTTTTCTTAGCTACTGGTTTTTTCGCAGCAGCTTTTTTCTTAGCAGCTGGTTTTTTTGCAGCAGCTTTCTTAGCGGCTGGTTTTGCAGCGGCTTTCTTTGCTGCAGGTTTTTTTGCTTTAGCCATGGTGTTTTTTGTTTTTTTTAGTTAAACAATAATTATTGGTTTTAAACATCTCAAATTTATGCTGAGATTTTTTTTCACAAACAACTTTTCAAATAAGTTTTTAACTATTAATTGTTAATTAGTGATTTCCAAAACCGACACTGTAACGCAAACACTCCAACAAAGGTTACACTTTTTTATTTTCCTTTGAAATCAATACTTGTACAGAGTGTTATAGTTTAGTTCATTCTGAGAAATCTATTCTTATTTATGATTTATTTCAAATCGTGTTCTCAAGATTTTTAGTGAAAAAGTTGAAAACTCTGAATTTCGCTGACATCATTTTGATGCGTTGGCAGGACTCAACATTGTGTTTTTATTGCTAAAAATTCACTTGAGTTATTTGTTAAGCAGCACGTAATTTTTGAAGCCACCTATTTGCTTTCCGCCCAGAAATGTTTTTTCTAAAAATGTAAGAATGCGGTTTTTCAACACTTCATGTTTGTGTGAAGGTTTTGTTGGATAGCGCGTTCCTGTGTAGTCAAGTTCATTTGCCCAGTTGAAATTATCTATCGACTCTTTCATAACTGAAGGATGAGTTCCTTTAAAAACAGGTGTTTTTTTCAGAGGGCCGTAATTGAAATCGGTTGTTCTGCTTTTATAAAGTTGTTCAGCTTTTTCCGTTCCTTTATGTATTGTGTCAAGCGATTTTTTTTTGCTTTGCATCAATGCAGGTGGTCTTACCCAACCGTAATGAAATACTTCGGCAGCTACTTTAGCTACTTTAAGTTTAGCGGTTCCGTTTTGCTGACGGTAATTTGTTTCATCAAAATCAGGAATGCGTCTGAATGATTGTGCACTTTCCCAGGAATGAATGTCTTTGTTATTTCTTATAATCCTTATTTCGTGTGGATACCATCCGTGTGAGTCGACATAGTGATTGTAGTCGCCCCAAAAGTGTCTGTAGGAAAATAGAAGCCCTTCCACTTCTTTATCTTTCAACAATTCCTCGCAGCGTTGTTTTATTACAGGAAGATACTTTTCATGAATTACTTCATCAGCCTGCAGATAAAATAGCCAGTCGCCTGTGCAATGCTTTTTTGCAATATCGGTCTGGTGTGCATTCTCTGTTCCGTTGGGATATTTTTTTAAATCCCAAACTGTGTGAACAATTTTTACCTTGCTGCTGTCAATACTTTCAATGATACTTTGTGTGTTATCATCTGGATCGCAATCACCTAATGCTACTATAAACTCATCAACAATAGGGAGTATGGAAAGAATGCTTTGCTTAATCGGATAATAAAGTTTATCCGCATTCTTAACCATGGTAAATCCTGAAATTTTCACTGTGCGGGAGATTGAAACATCTGAAGATCGTAAAGCTTCTTATAGATGCTGTTTTTGCCTAACAGTTCATTGTGGGTTCCGGTTTCGGCAATTTCACCTTCCTG
>SXHM01000166.1 GCA_005773695.1 Bacteroidota bacterium | reverse complement strand
TCCGAAAAGGGAGATGGTTTTGTTGTAGGAACAGTTAAGCTTGAAAACCTTCTGAAGAAGGCTGCTGAAATACAAAGCAGCAAGCTGTTTATTGCCAACACAGGCAAAAATGTTCCGGGACTTGCCCTGCAGGAAAATGCTCAGGAAAAGGCAGCGGCCAACTAAAGGATATTGACACTGAACTATTAATATCTAAGTTTCGTATCAGGAATGCAAAGGGCTATTTAGTCCTATTTTTGTGTATCATTGTTATGAAACGTAAGGCAATAATTGTTTCTGCTGTTATAGTTACACTTGTCCTCATCGGGGTTGGCAGTTGGTATTTTTTACGTAACAGTAGCAAGCCAACAGATGCAATCAATGCAGTTCCCCACGATGCCGCATTTATTCTTGAAATACGCGATTTCAGAAAGGCATGGGGAATTTATAAGA
Source organism: Bacteroidota bacterium (assembly GCA_005773695.1). Next base: position 3,884 of record SXHM01000166.1, on the reverse strand, counting down.
CAACCGCTACTTATCGTGAAGAACTGGAACAATACGAAACCTTTCAGCTTTTCAGGGATAATGTTGACTTTGTTGATTCTATCCTGAAAACCAATCCTGTAGCTGCTGATATTTTCGCCAATCGCAAAATGTATATTTCCGTACATACAAATCCCGAATTCGGGATGGAATACCTCTATTGCATAGCGCTGGAAAAGGTAAACATGAAAGATAAGTTGGATGAAGTAGTTAAAGCAGTGTGCCGTCCAGATGCTATATACCGCAATTTTGAGTATGGCAACAGCATTGTTACCAGCGTACAGAAAAGCGAAAAAGACAGTGCTTTTTATTACACACAATATCAGGGCGTGTTTATTGCCAGCTATTCGCTGCTGCTTACTGAGTCGGCTATTGATCAGCTTAACAATGGAGGCAGCATGATGAAGGACGATTACTTTGTGAAAGCCGTTGAATCTTCGGGCAAAAATGTAGAAGTAAATATTTACATCAATTACAAACGCTTCCCAAACTATGTGCAATTGTTTTTAAAATCTGAAAACTCATCGGCACTGGAAGCTCTTTCAAAGCTGGCCGAGTGGAGCGAGTTGGATATGAACCAGCGGCCCGAAGGTCTGATGTTAAACGGATTTACTTATCCTAACGATACGGCTGCACATTACCTCAATTTATTCACGGTACAAAAACCACAGGAAGTGGAGTTTCCCGCAGTGCTGCCTGCCAACACCGCAACGTTTATGTTTTTCGGAATTAACGATATTCTGAGTTTTTACAGCGATTACATAACGCATCTCAAGCGCATTAAAGACTTGGAACGTTACGAACAGGAAGTAAAAAACATCAATACTACGTACGATGTAGATATTGAACTAAGTCTTTTCTCTTGGATGGGCAACCAGTTCGGTATGTGTATTACCGAACCCAAAACAACAGCATTTTCTGAAAATACATATGCTGTTTTTAGAGCAAGGAAAGGCGAACTGGCTAACGACCTTCTTTCTGGACTAGTAAAAAGCCTTTCTGAAAAACAGGGCGAAGCCGAGGAGGAAGTATATCAGGAATATACCATCACCAATATCAATTTACCCCGCATATTGCCTCGTCTGTTTGGCTCAACATTCGACCAGATGGAAACTACATACTATACCATCCTTGGCGATTATGTGCTCTTCGGTAACACCATGCAGTCAGTAAAAAACTATATCAACTATTACATTGCCGATAAAACACTGGGCAAGGATGTTTACTTCACTTCGTACAGCGAAAATCTTTCTTCTACCTTCAACGTGTTTATCTACAGCAACCCTTCGCGTTCAAAGAATATTGTTGATTCATACGTGAACCGCGAAACATCATCGGAGTTTGACAAAAGCGAAGAAACGTTGCGCAAGTTTGAAGGACTTGCTGTGCAGATGAGTTCAAACGGAAGTGCTTTCTATACCAACGTTTACCTGAAGTATAATGCCGACTACAGCGGCACGAAAGCCAATGTCTTTGAGGCGCGCTTAGATACAACAGTGAGTGGAAAGCCGGTGTTCCTGAAAAACTCCTTCTCAGGCGAGAATGAAGTGTTTGTGCAGGATGATGCGAACAATGTTTACCTCATCAGCAGCATGGGAACCATTCTGTGGAAAAAACAAATCCCTGAAAAAATTAACTGCAAAGTGCATCAGGTAGATGTTTACAAAAACGGAAAACTGCAAATACTGTTTGGCACCACCAACTTCATTTACTTAGTTGACCGCAAGGGCGAAGATGTTCCGAACTACCCGATTGAACTGGAAGCACCGGCCACCTCACCCCTATCCGTTTTTGATTACGATGGCAAGCGCGACTACCGCCTGTTTGTTGCCTGCAAAAACAAAAAGGTGTATTGCATGGATGCCAAAGGTGAAATGGTAAAAGGCTGGGGCTTTAAGAAAACCAACGAAACGGTTTCGCAACCAATTGTGCATGTGCGAACAGGCGGAAAGGACTTTATTGTAATTGCCGAAAACGATGGCAAACTCAATATCCTTGACCGCAAGGGAAGCGAGAAAACAAAAGTGAAAGAAAAGTTCAGGTTTGGGTATAACACCTTGCAAACTTTTAACGGACTTATTGCTTTTACGGACAGCACCGGAAAGGTTTATACTGTTAGCATGAGCGGCAAAACAGAAAAGATTGCACCCAAAGAATTTACATCACACCATCATTTTGTGTATGGCGACATCAATTCTGACAAGACACCTGAACTTATTTTCAGCGACCTGAACGAAGTAGCTGTTTACAATTCCAAAGGCGAAACTTTGTTTGGGCATAAATTCCAGAGCGAGGCTTCGCTGCCTCCGCTGATTACCGAAACCTGGGACGGCAAACGCATGGGAGCTGTTTGCAATGGCAGCAGCGAGGTATTTATTTTTACGGCCGATGGCGAAGTGGAAGAAGATTTTCCGTTGGCAGGGGCTACGCTGTTTGATGTTGCTGTGGGCAATGGTGATATCCCTTCGCTGTTAGTTACAGCCTCGGGAAGTGCGGTGATGATTTATCCGTTAGAGTGAGTTATTTCAATATATAACATCAGGAATAAATACAGGATCTTAGTTATTATAAATAAATTTGTTCCCTAATTAAATTATGAGTTCAAAAAAAATATTGGTTCTTGCACCACACACCGATGATGGTGAATTGGGTTGCGGTGGAAGTATTGCAAAATACTGTCGTGAAAAAAATGAAGTTTTCTATGTTGCATTTTCCACTTGTCGCAGATCACTTCCTGCTCATCTTGCACCTGATACGCTTGAAAAAGAAGTGATAAAAGCCACAAATATTTTGGGCATAAAAAGAGAAAATCTTATTTTATTTGATTACGATGTGCGTGACTTTCCGAAAGACCGCCAACGTATTTTGGAAGACATGGTAAAACTTAAAATTGATATAAAACCTGACATTGTTTTTGTTCCAAGTCTTAACGATTTGCATCAGGACCATCAGGTAATTGCTAATGAAGGATTGCGGGCTTTTAAGAATAACTCCCTACTTGGCTATGAAATGCCATGGAATAATGTTTCTTTCAATACCAATTTTTTCATTGTTATTGATGAAGTTGATATTCAGACTAAAGTACAGGCACTGAAAGAATATGAGTCGCAGAATAACAGAAATTATCTGAACGAAGAGTTTATAAAATCTTTGGCTTATACACGCGGAGTGCAAATAGGCGCAAGATATGCCGAAGCGTTTGACCTTATCCGCTGGGTAAACTGGTAAACTGATGAATACAGTTCTCATAACAGGAGCAGGCGCACCGGGTATAGCAGGAACAATTTATGCTATTCGTCAAAATCCTGATAAAAGACCGTTCAGAATTATTTCAACTGATATTTCTACGAACCCTGTCGGCAGATTTTTGAGTGATGCATTTTATGTTTTGCCAAAACCGGAAAGCAGCAATTACCTGAATGTTTTAGAGGAAATTTTTCACAAGGAAAAAGTAGATGTAATTATCCCACAAACAACCCGTGAAATTGATTTGCTCTCTAAGCATAAAGCATCATTTAATTGCAAAATCATTGTATCAGGAGGAGAGAATATTGAACGGGCAAATGACAAATACCTCATCATTAAAGAGTGCGAAAAAACAGGGGTACCATTCCCAAAATATTTTTTGGTAACGGATACAAAATCTCTACGGGAAGCAATATATCAAATCGGTTATCCTGAAAAAAAAGTAATCGTAAAACCAAGAATGAGCAATGGTTTGCGGGGAGTCCGAATAATTACTGAACAATCACTGACGCTAAAATCTTACCTAGGCGATAAACCTTCAGGATTGGAAATTGATCTCGCCACTTTCTTGAAAATATTTGAAGGTGTTGAAACTTTTCCTGAACTTTTGGTAACTGAAT
>SXHM01000165.1 GCA_005773695.1 Bacteroidota bacterium | reverse complement strand
ATTTACTGATAGTTCGACCGGCTCACTACTGGTTTACTTTTTCCACTTCAATCGTAAGCTGTTACTTACTACACTTATGCTACTCAATGCCATTGCTGCACCTGCTATCATAGGATTAAGCAAGAAACCATTTATGGGATAGAGAATACCTGCCGCAATAGGAATACCTATTAAATTATAGATAAATGCCCAAAACAGATTTTGCTTAATGGTGGCTACGGTTTGTTTTGACAACTTTATTGCCTGAGGTATTTTAGTTAGGTCTGATGAAATGATGGTCATTTTCGCAACGTCCATTGCGATGTCCGAACCTTTGCCCATTGCTATACTAACATCGGCTGTTGCCAAAGCGGTGCTGTCATTGATACCGTCCCCAGCCATTGCAACAACTTTACCTTTACGTTGTAACTCTTTTACAAAATCGGCTTTGTGCTGTGGCAATACTTCTGCTTTGTAATGTTTGATACCCGTTTGTTCTGCAATGGCTTTGGCGGTAGTTTCGTTATCGCCTGTAAGCATATATAGCTCAATGCCCATATCCTGCATTTGTTTGATAGCTTCTATCGATGTTTCTTTAATCTTGTCTGATATGGATAATACGGAAAGAGCCTGCTTACTGTTCGCAAACCATATAACGGTTTTGGATTGTTTGCCCCATTCATCGGCTTGCTTTTGTAATTTTTCGTCAATAGTGATGTTGTTTTCTGCCAACAGTTTTTTATTGCCTACAAAATAGGTTTCGTTGTTGTTATTGGCTTTTGCTCCTTTACCTGTAATGCTGTCAAAGTTGGATAAATTAGTAGTTTTAACACCGTCCAAATATTTCACTACGGCTTCTGCCAATGGGTGTTCGGATTGCTTTTCGATACTTAATAAAATACCTTTGGTCGCATCGTCATTATTGAGCCACTGGATGCCTGTTACTTGTGGTCTGCCTTCGGTAATCGTTCCTGTTTTATCTAAAACTATTGCATCTACTTTTTTGGCTAATTCCAAACTTTCAGCATCTTTTATCAAAATACCTTTTTCAGCACCTTTACCAACTCCAACCATTATCGCTGTAGGTGTAGCCAACCCTAAAGCACAAGGACAAGCAATAACCAATACCGTAACTGCCGCCAATAATCCCTGTACAACTCCGTTATCGCCACCTAAAAAGAACCAGGCAATGAATGTGAGGATTGCGATAACTATTACCACGGGAACAAAGATACCAGCGATTTTATCCACCAATTTTTGTACAGGAGCTTTACTGCCCTGTGCGTCCTGTACCATTTTGATGATTTGGGCAAGCATTGTTTCTTTGCCTACCTTAACGGCTTCAAATTGGAAACTTCCTTTTTGGTTGATTGTACCCGCGAATACTTTTTCGTTTTCCTTTTTCAGTACAGGTACAGGCTCGCCGCTCAACATACTTTCATCCACGTAAGAACTGCCCGAAGTAACCATACCATCAACGGCAATTTTCTCACCCGGCTTTACAAGGATAACGTCGCCAGCGTTTACATCCTCAATAGCGGTCTGTTTTTCAGTTCCGTTCTTTTGTATCACAATAACGGTTTTAGGTTGTAAACCCATTAGTTTTTTTATTGCTGAAGAGGTATTGCCTTTGGCTTTTTCTTCCAATAATTTTCCTAACAAAATAAATGCGATGATAACGGCTGCTGCTTCAAAATATACGTGAGCGTGTAATCCTCGCTGGTGCCAAAAATCCGCAAATAACATATTGAAAACACTGAACACATAGGCGATACCTGTACTCAAAGCCACCAACGTATCCATATTGGCAGAACGGTGCTTAGCCTGCTTCCAAGCGTTTATAAAAAAATCCCTGCCCAACCATAATACAACAGGTGTAGAGAATAGCCACATTATAGGGTTTGCATAAGGCATATTCATAAATAACATACCGATGACGACAACCGGAAGCGACAGTAAGATTGCCCAAATGGTTTTTGTCTTAAGTTTCTTGAATTTTTCGGCGTGGATAGCTTCTAACGTTTCTTGTTGCTTGTTTTCGTCTTCTACCAACAAATCATAACCTATGGATTGAACTGCTTTTTGCAGTTTTATAGCATCGGTCATATTCGGCAGGTATTCAACGGTTAGATTTCCTGTTGCAAAATTTACGGAAGCATTAATAACGCCTTTTTGATACTTTACGATGCTTTCCGCACTTCCTGCACAGGATGCACAAGTCATACCCAATACTGGAAATGTGTTTTTTACAGTGGAAACGTTATAACCCAACTCTTTTATTGCCTTAACCGCTTTGCCTACTGCTTCGCTGTTATCTACTGTAATAGCTGCCCTGCCGTTATTTAGCTCTACTTTGTGGGTTTCGACACCTTTTACCTGCGCCAATCCCTTTTCAACGATTAATGCACAATGTTCGCTTTTTACATCTTCCAACGGAAGATAAACGATTTCTTTATTGTTATCTGTTGCCATATTTCGGTTGTTTTAATTAACAATAGAAAATTGGCTATTGTTTTAATGATGCCTATTGTGGAATTTTGGAATTGATTTGTAAGATTTACTTAGACTTTATCCAACGGTTTTCTTTTATCCTCCCGTATTTGCTTGAAATAGCTTGGGGTAAGTCCGGTTACTTTCTTGAATTGGTTGCTTAAATAGGCTACACTCGAATAGTTCAGCCGAAAAGCAATTTCACTTAAAGACAGTTCATCATAAACCAATAGCTCTTTTACCTTTTCTATTTTTTGTGCAATAAAATACTTTTCAACGGTAGTACCTTCAACTTCTGAAAACAGGTTGGATAAATAATTGTAATCGTGGTGCAATTGATTGCTTAATACATCTGAAAGATTGGATTTGGTGTCATTGTCATGATGATGTACAAGGTCAATAATTATATTTTTTATCTTTT
>SXHM01000164.1 GCA_005773695.1 Bacteroidota bacterium | reverse complement strand
GACAGCGTTGCTTCAATTATTAAAAAATCGGAAGTGAATTTTGAGAAGAGTAAGGTTCGCGATAATCCATGCAAATACTATTTGCTTGAAATTAATGCGGAAAAAATAAAGATGAATTTTTTACTTTGCGATACGGTTGTGTTGCTGAATTCTTTAAGCAGAGAAGGGCAGGAGTGTGAGTGTAATTAGCTAGTCAAGACTGTTTACCACTTTTGCTGAATACAACGGTTGATAAAATTTTTCTTTTGCTTTTGCAGTCACCCAGCGATGGAATACAATAAGTTCAGGAGATTGTATTTGCCACGAGTGATTTCCTTTAACATTGGCAAGTTGTTCTAACTGCGGATGTTTTGTTTTGACTATTTTTTCAAAATCATACCCCTGTTTTCTAAGTTCAATCAAAATTTCCAGGATAATTTTATCACGCTCCGGAACAAACTTCAGCTTCAGTGCTTCTTTCATAAACTGGCGTAAGTTCATTATCAGTAAATCAGCCTGGTCATACTGAGCATTTTCTACTGTGTTCATAATGTTGAAAATACGCATGCCGATGTTCCATCCTTCTTTATCTTTTTCGGCAGATGAAGTGAATTGCAAAGTGCGGTTTGCTTTGATAAATTGTTTTTGCGCAAAATAGGTGCAGGCTAATAGGTAATTTCGCTTTGCTGTAGCAAATTCGCTTTTATCTGTTTTTGTATTCTGAATAAGTGTTTCAATTGTAGTAGTTGCATCCTTGAGATTTCCGGAATAGAAATTTGCATAAAATTCCAGTTCAAGACTATTGTTGAAATTATATGTTCCTTTATTGAAACACTTTGTTCCTTCCAGTGCATTTTGCAAAGCTGAATTGAATTCGTAATTGAATAATTCATTCTGAGAATAATTGAGATAAACATTTCCTAAACGTAGTTTCAGATAAATAGAAGGATTGTTTTTTACCAGATCAACCAGGTAGTTGCAATACTCACTGGCTTTCTTTCCAAAATGCAGCACCTGATTGTACTCAACACTTATAGTGTAGTAATAATAACCAACCAAAGCAGAAGATGTCTCTTCAAAATCTTTTTTGAGTTTGGCGAGTTTTTCTTCCAGAAACATAATATAACCCGGATCAGGAACATTTCTGTTCAATCCTTTAAAGCCCCAGTTAATTGAAACTTCATAGTAAGCCTTTATTGCATCGTTTGCAGCAGTTCTGCTTTTTTCATAGTAGTTGATTTCTTCTGTAAGCTTAATGTATGCCTTTTTTCCTTCCCTAATTCCTAAGTGTTGCTGTTTATACATTAACACTTCTATAAGATCATTATAGAATTCGAATTTTTTTGACAGCTGAATTACTTTATCATATAACTCGATTGTTTCGTGTGCAATTCCCCTTGATGTGTATATAAGTGCAATGATTTTTTTCTTGGCAACGTTTGCTCTTGCCTGAGAAAGTTCACTGTAAATCCCTTCGCGCATAATATTTACATCCAGCACCAGGCTTTCGCCTATTTTTTCTTTCAAGCGGTACATCATCATTCGCAATGCGTCTTGCGACTTAGCCCCGAATTTCTTCTTTAAATACTTGCTGACTTTCGACAAATCATTGTTTTTTAACAACAAGTCTAAAATGATTAAAGTTTTTGGCTTGTAACCAGCAGACCTGGAGTCAAATGCCTTGAGATATTCCACAAGAACTTCTTTCTCATTTTTATTGAGTGCATCAACAATGTGTTTCAGATGTTGCAGGGTTTCCTCTCTCATCGCGGGTTTCAGCGTTGTCTCACTATAGTAAAATTTTCTGAATTGACGGCTACAATTTACATGCTATTCGATAAACGACCAAACTAAAGTGCAACTAAAAAACTAAAAGCACCCAATTAAATTTTTTACAAACCCTTAAAAAACAAACACCATGATTTCAGCAATCTCTACAATCTTAATCGCAGCTTCATTATTAATCGGAAGCGGTTCAACTGAAGATAAATCATCTTCTGCATCATCTCAGCCTACATCAGGTCAGATAATCACCAACGATGAAGTTGGAATGTAATCCGAAATTACAGTTCTAACTTTTCAGCAAACAGCTTTATGCTCTCTCGCGAAATATCATTCATCTGCGGCACTCTAGCCAAACACCGAAGTCCGGTGCGCTGCAGTATTATCTGCTCACCCTGCGGATAAGTTTCGACATTAAAAACAATTCCCGTTACGTTTATATTTCTTGATTTCAATGCCTCCGCTGATAACAGCGTGTGATTGATACTGCCTAAGTAGTTCTGTGAAACAAGGACTACTTCTGCATTTAAGTAGGTTATTAAATCGATAACAAACAATTCGTTTGAAAGCGGAACCAACAAACCTCCTGCTCCCTCAATAATCAGGTTGTTGTTTGTTTCAGGAATTTTAAAATCCTGTAACCGCATTTTTTTTCCGTCAATTTCAGCAGCAGCATGGGGCGACATAGGCGCTGTCAATCTGAACGTTTCGGGATGAAAAACAGATTGAGCGTTACAAACCAATCTTTTTACAAAGTCGGTATCACTATCATTAAGATTTCCTGCCTGAACTGGTTTCCAGTAATCGGCTTTCATCTTTTCGGTAAGCAGAGCTGCAATAAGTGTTTTGCCTATTCCTGTTCCTATTCCGCTTACAAAAATCTTTCTCATCACAACGATCTTTGAATTGCTGAAACCAAATTTTCAACTTCTTTTTCTGAATTAAATGCATGAAGACAAATTCTGATGCGCTCTTGTCCCGCAGGAACGGTAGGACTTACCAACGGACGAACATCAAAACCATTCTCTTGTATTTGTGCTGCTACTTTTCTTACTTTTTCATTTCCCGGAATAATAATGCTTTGAATAGGAGAGGAGCTTTCGT
>SXHM01000163.1 GCA_005773695.1 Bacteroidota bacterium | reverse complement strand
TTTTTTCATAAAGAAGGCGAGAATTCCAATACCGAAAAGGTTTAAACCTGCTCCGTAAAGAAAAGGGCGCAAACCTAAAGATGCAATTGCCCAACCAATCATAATCGAATCAAGGTTGCTGAAATGCGTAGGCACCATTATTAATGTTCCCTTTTTTGCCAGACTGCGTATTTGTTCCAGCTCGCCCTGCAGGCGTATTTTCTCGTGAAGGTTGTGGCGCGTTTTCCAGAAGCGCGAAATACCTTTGCCTTCTGATGCGTTCAGTAAGCGCGCAAAACCGAAGGTAGTAGCTTCTTTCGCGAAGTTGTAAGCAGCCGGACTGAAGAAACCTGCAATCTCCTCAGCATACCTGTCAATAATACTCTCCAGAATTTTGTCTTCGTTAAGGTCAGGAGTTTTTTCATTCTCCGGACTTAATTTCAGCAATTTCTTTTTTACACCTTCCCAAAACGGACCTTCATCTTTTTTATCAGCAGCCCAAGCGTTTGTCTTTACGCGAATGCGCTCTAAGTAATAGGTCTTTGCTAATTCTTCGTTTAATCCCTGGTTGGTTTTGGTTTGTTCCTTTACAGCCGCGAAGGCAGCTTCTTTTACCTGCTTAAGGAACTCATCACGCTGTTGCGTAAGCTTATAAATAGGCCATGTATTTACATCAGGAAACAGCGGCTCGTAAAGCCATCCTGCTCGTGTATGTTTTTGTTCTTCCAAAACAGCGGTTATGCTTTCTTTATTTTAAACGACCATGTAATTAAAAAACGTGAAACCTCAGTTCCGTCAGGCATAGTTCCAACCGCTTCTATCGTTACGGGAACTTTCTCTCCTGTTTTAATAGCTTTATCTATCGCTTCAAAAATCTTAGCTCCTTCTGAACAGGTGAAGGTAGTTAGTTTATCTGCTTTTTTAGAGAAACTGCCTTCAACCTTAACAACCAGCATGCCCATGTTTGCATTACAGTTTTCTATTGCCAGCAAAGCCAAAACACCTGTTGACATTTCGGCAGCCATTGCCTGTGCAGCAAAATAAATACTCTGAAAAGGGTTTTGACTGCGCCATCCGTAAGGAAGTGTTACTTCACAATTATCAGCATCTAACTTTTTAATGTTCAGTCCGCAGAAAAATGCTGCAGGTAGTTTTATAAGAAGAAAAAGATTAAACAGAAAATAACTGAGAAATTGTTTGCGTTTTTTTTCGGCTTTTGCATTAAGCACAATAGTTTTACCTGGTTTTGTAAGTGTTTCCATTTCTATTTATTAGATTGTCATTCCTTCTTTTAATCGTTCAGCATTCTCTGCATTTTGCAGGGCATTCATCATGTCCTGAATATCACCATTCATAAAAGCAGGAAGGCTATGAATTGTCATTCCTATGCGATGGTCTGTAATACGGCTTTGAGGATAATTATACGTCCGGATCTTTGCAGAGCGGTCACCAGTTGAAACCATGGTTTTGCGCTTTTTAGCAATTTCATCGTTATGCTTCTGCAACTCCATTTCATACAATTTTGTGCGGAGCATGGCCATTGCACGTTCACGATTTTTCAACTGACTACGCTCTACCTGGCAAACCACCACAATGCCTGTCGGCTTGTGGGTAAGCATTACTTTAGTTTCAACCTTATTTACATTTTGTCCGCCAGCACCACCCGAACGTGCGGTTTGCATATCAATATCAGCAGGATTTAACTGTACATCCACTTCCGTTGCTTCAGGCAAAACAGCAACTGTAGCTGCAGAAGTATGAACTCTTCCCTGTGCCTCGGTAGCCGGAACACGCTGAACACGGTGAACTCCTGATTCATATTTCATTTGTCCGTAAACGCCATCACCGGTTACAAACATGATAACCTCTTTGTAGCCGCCTGCTGTTCCATCTGAGCAATCAATTAACTCTACTTTCCACCCACGCTCCTCGCAGTAGCGGGTATACATCCGATACAATTCACCTGCAAAAAGACTGGCTTCATCACCACCCGTTCCTGCACGTATTTCAATGGTGGCATTTTTATCGTCTTCAGGATCTTTGGGTATCATCATCAGGCGCACTTCTTCTTCCAGCTGAAGTTTGCGCTCTTCCATTTCGGTAAGCTCCATTTTGGCAAGTTCAAGAAATTCAGCGTCTTTTTCGTTACTAAGAATTTCCTTTGCATTGCTAATGTTATTAAGTAGCAAATCGTACTCTTTATATGCAGTAGCGATGGGCTCAAGGTCCCGGTAGTCTTTATTAAGCTTCACATATCGGGTCATATCGCCTACCACATTCGGGTCGCCCAGCTGAATGCCGATATCTTCCCAACGTTTGTATATATCTCTTAATTTCTCCAGCATTTTTTATTCAATGAGGCGCAAAGATAATTTTTTACTCCTTTGTGCGTTAGTATGTATAGAACAACAACAAATGAAATAATTACCTTTGCCACCTTATGAGTTTATTCTCGTTTGTATTCAGTAAAAGTTTTCTAAAGCACCTGGGTGTGGCCTTGGGAGTTTTTATATCTCTTATTATGGTTATTGTTTTTGCATTGAGCGCCTATACAGATCATGGACAAACTGTAGCTGTTCCCGATCTTTCCGGTTTACAGAAAGAAAACCTTGAAACAACGCTCACTCCGCTCGATCTGAAATATGCAGTTATTGATTCGGTTTATGATAATAAAAGGCCAAAAGGTTCTATTGTTGACCAGACACCCGTACCTGGTTTTCATGTTAAAGCAGGAAGAACTGTTTATTTAACTGTAGTTGCCATGCAGCCGCAACGTGTTAAGATGCCTAATCTTGTAGATCTTACCTTGCGTCAGGCAACTCAACGATTGGAAACCTACGGTTTGAAAGTGGGCAAAACATCGTATCAGCCAGATATTGCCAAAAATGTGGTGTTGAAACAATTGTGGAAAGGCAGAAAAATTCATGCTGATAGTCTTATAGTTAAAGGTTCTTCCATAGAACTGGTGTTGGGTGACGGATTAAATAATTCTGAAATACCGATGCCGTATTTCATTAACCTGACTCCTGAACAAGCCGAAGAAGCTATTAAGTCAGGTGCATTAATTCAAGGTGCTTTTATCTATGATGCTGAAGTAAAAGACACATTGAAAGCACGCGTATATAAACAACGCCCTGCATACTCTTCTAATTCAGTTATTAAGATTGGCGATCCAGTTGATCTGTGGTTTACCGAAAACGAAGATAAAATCGAATACGACCCTTCTCTTCACAATAACCCGATTGATGACCGAGAGGAAATGAATGAAGGAAGCGATGAAAACTATGATGAATAAAAAAACACTGTTTCTTTTTCTTGCAGTTGTTGTGCTGCCTTTAGCTTTATTTTCACAAGAAGTGTTGCTTGACCTGGAGGTAAATCCTGTTTTGCTGAGCAGGAAAAATGCAGTTCATAATCAAGAGAAAAGCATC
>SXHM01000162.1 GCA_005773695.1 Bacteroidota bacterium | reverse complement strand
GGGTAGGCTTCTTTTTTACCGATATATGCTACAATTCCACACATCTTAACTTTTATTTAATGAGCAAATTTATTCTAAAATTGTATAAGTCAAACGAAGTTTTAACGGTTTATCTGCATTTCCGGTTCCATTTAAGACAACCCGGTTTCCGCTAACTGCTGCTCCTGCAGCGCGCAAATAAATTGATTTATCTGCTGAAGGATCTTTGAGTAATGATTGGATATGTCTTGGAATATTAAAAGCGAATTCTAATTTTGTTGAATTATAGTAGCCGCCTACAAATTCAGGTGATTCGCTAATGTTATCGTCAAGCACTTTATCTTTTCCATCACTTCCTTTTTTTACAACCACCAATCTTGAGGGGGGGCTTAAACGCGAAGTTGTTCCATTAGAAATCGGAAAAATCAATTCAGCTTTGTTAATTGCAATTTGTCGTCCATTGGCAACTAAATTATTCAGGTGAGGAAAGGTGATTTTAGCTTTTAATCCTTGCATCGACTGAAGGTATAATCGTTCGCTGCCAAGTGTTGAATCGGCTAATTGTGCAGCCACATCAAAAGCCCCGGAATAATTATGTGTAAAATTATTGAAGCGCACTGTATTAGCAGTTACAACAAAATTGAATTTCTGTTGCGCTGTGGTATCATCGTTGTGATAATACAAAGTCATTTTGGTGTAAGGTGAGGAAGGGCTGATGTAAAGTAATGAACCCTGCCCCGATAATAAATTCTGTGTTATAGGTGTAATGAAAAATCCCTTGAAGTCGTTTAAAAAACTCTCGTCAGAAGTAAGTGATGTTGAACTTAAAAGCTCATTTCCAAAACTATCGTCCAGACGAATTCGCATTTGTGGCGGCTCGTTAGTGCCGTTTATTAAAACGCTATCGCGCGTGTCGATTAATCCTGAAAATGTTCCTATAGGTAATTTCTGGTAATCGAGCGTATCATCAGAGTAATAGGTGGTTGAGTCACCCATATCTTCAAGCACCCTGTGAACGCTGAAACTTTGCTCACCGGCTAATTTCATGATATCTGCATAGTAACCTGCATAAGCCAATGAAAGAACAACCGAATCGACCGAGGCATTGGTTCCAAAGGCAGGATTAGCTGCAGAAAGTTTTAGCTGAGTGTAGATGTTTGCTTTTGATAATCCGAAAATAGGATCGTTATGGCTTCCTATTATATTAAAAGAAGTTCCCGTTGTGCTCAATGAATCTTCGAGCTGAGTATGAGCCCAAACGGTAATCGTATCGGTGTATTCGCCCTGAAGACGATCGTCTTCAGGTAATACTTCCAATCCTACTGTATCTGCTTTTTTACAGGAATTAAAGATCAACAATAATAACAACAAAGCTCCTAATAATCCTGAAACTTTACCTGAAAAAATAGTTTGCATACGGCTTAAAAAAAATTTGCGGTCGTGCCTCAGGCACGACCGCAAAATAATTATTTACAAAGTTTTTGATTTCAATTCTTAGTCAGCCAAAACGCCTTCTTCTTCCAGAACGGAATCGTAGAATTCTGAGTAAGCATCCATGTAATCTTCGGGGCTTTGATATTCCAGAACCGGTTTTCCTGAAGAACGCAGGTAAGTATTAATTTCTTTTTCGGTGGCTTCGCTTCCTTTGATTACGGCATCGCTGTGGTCAATGGCAGATTTGGTAAGGTTAATATAGTTTGGTGTTTTGTAATGCTTAAGGTCTTTATCATTCATGCCTTCCATTTTCAGTTTCTGACCGGTTTTAGCGTTCATCAAACCTGTAAAAGCATCGTCATAAACAGAATAAACAACTTTTGATTCTGCAAAAATAGGATCTTCACTGTAAGCCTTTTTAATCATTAAAGGCATCATGCTGGTCATCCAGCCATGACAATGAATAACATCAGGAGCCCATCCTAATTTTTTTACTGTTTCAATTACCCCGCGGCAAAAGAAAATGCTACGCTCATCGCTGTCTTCAAAAAGATTACCTTCCTCGTTAACATAAGTAAGTTTGCGCTGAAAATATTCTTCGTTGTCTATGAAATAAATCTGCATGCGTGCAGATTGAATAGATGCTACTTTAATAATAAGCGGATGGTCATTATCATTGATGATTAGGTTCATGCCTGATAAACGGATAACCTCATGTAACTGATTTCTGCGCTCGTTAATACAGCCAAAGCGTGGCATAAATGTTCTTATTTCTTTACCTCTTTCCTGAATTCCCTGTGGCAATTTTCTGCCGATAATACCCAATGGACTTTCCTCTAAGTAAGGCGTAATTTCTGATGAAACGAATAATACTTTAGCTTTTTTCATATGTTGTATTTAGTTTAACAATTAGTGAATATTCTTTACTGAGTATTTGCTTATTTCTGATTGTCCGGGGGAGTGGATTTTGAACTTCATAGAACAACAGGCTTTTGGAAATAAGTATGCAAAAGTAAGCAATAAAAAACGACAATTCAAACTTTAATATAGCTTTGAACGGTTTTTTCTGAAATATAATTTTGTTTTTGCTTGATTTACAATACTTTCTGCTCCTAATTATTATTTATGAATGTGTTTGAGAAAGCATCTGAACTGATCCAATTTCTTGCCTCGGAGCGGAAAAAGGGCAATTCTGTGGGTTTTGTGCCTACTATGGGTGCGCTACATAACGGCCATATTTCCCTTATTAACAAGGCAAAAGCAGAGAATAATGTTGTGGTAGCAAGTGTGTTTGTAAATCCTACCCAATTTAATAATGCTGAGGATTTAAAAAAATATCCACGTACCATAGAAGATGATAAAGATCTCCTGCAAAAAAACGGTTGCGATGCTTTGCTTTTTCCTTCTGTAGAGGAAATTTACCCTGAAAAGGATAATACTGTTTTTGATTTGGGAGGATTAGATACTTTAATGGAAGGCAAGTTTCGTCCAGGGCATTTTAACGGGGTGGCAATGGTGGTAAAAAGGCTTTTTGAAATTGTGCAGCCTGATAATGCTTATTTCGGTGAAAAGGATTTTCAGCAACTGGCTATTATAAGGTATATGGTTAAGGCTGAAAAGCTGCCTGTTAGAATAATTGGCTGTCCAACCTTGAGAGAAACCAGTGGATTGGCAATGAGCTCGCGAAATATGCGCCTAACAGAGGAAGAAAAAATTGAGGCTGCAGCTATTTATAAAGCAATGGTTGAAGCAAAAGAAAATGCTAAAACCTCCACACCTCAAAATGTAAAAGAGCTTTTTGAAAGTGCTATTAAAAAGAATCCTGCTTTTAAGTTTGAGTATTTTGAAATTGTAGATTCGGAAACCCTGCTTGCTCTTGTGGAATGGATCCCACAGCGAAAAGCCATAGCTTGCGTTGCCATTTGGATAAGAGATGTGCGACTGATAGATAATCTGTTAATATTTCCATAGTTTTGCGCCCGCTATGATGATACAAGTAATGAAATCCAAAATCCACCGGGTAACAGTTACTCAGGCGGATCTTAATTATATCGGCAGTATTACTATTGACGAAGATTTGATGGATGCCGCTAACCTGTTAGAAAATGAGCGGGTTCAGGTAGTGGACATCAACAACGGTGAGCGCCTGGAAACTTATGTGATTAAAGGCAAACGCGGTTCAGGCGTTATTTGTATGAACGGTCCGGCTGCACGGAAGGTGCAAACAGGTGATATCGTTATTATTATAGGTTATGGTTTCGTAGATTTTGAAGAAGCAAGAAACCACAAGCCTTCATTGGTTTTTCCTGATACCGCTACAAACAAACTTACCGTTTGACCAAAACGTTAATTAATATCCTCAAGTTCATTATTCCCCTCGGACTTGGGGTTTTTCTTATTTGGCTGGTTGTAAAAGACCTTAGTGCTGAAGATAGAGATAATGTATGGCAATCTTTCCGCGAAGCAAATTATTTCTGGGTGGTAGTGGTGATGATAGCCGGTTTTCTAAGTCATTTGAGTCGCGCTTATCGTTGGTTATTAATGCTTGAATCGATGGGCTATAAATCTAAATTTACCAATAGCTTTTTTGCTGTTGCAATCGGCTACCTCGCCAACTTAGCATTTCCCCGTTTGGGTGAGGTTACCCGGTGTGGAATAATGAACCGCTATGAGAAAGTTCCCTTGCCAGCATTACTGGGAACCGTTATTGCAGAACGTGTTATTGATATGCTTATTCTTTTGGTGCTTACGTTTATTACTCTTTTTACACAATACCAATTATTAGCAGAGCTTATCAATACCTATTTGGTTTCCCCTATTCATGGTAAAATTGCTGTATTAAAAGATTCCATTGGTTTGGTGATACTGGTTGTAAGCATTGCTTCGATTCTTTCGGTGGCATTGTTTATTATTCTTAAGAAGAGATTGAAAAGCTTCTTCGAAAAAATTTCAGCTATTACAAAAAACTTTGCAGAGGGGCTCATTACTATTAAAAATGTGCGCAACAAGTGGTCTTTTGTTTTTCACTCTTTGTTTATCTGGACTATGTATATTGCCATGATGTATTTGAGCACATTTGCCCTTGCCGAAACCACAGGCTTGTCAGTTGGCGCAATGCTTTCGGCCTTTGTATTCGGAACATTTGGCATGATTGCCGTTCAGGGCGGAATTGGAGCTTACCCGGCTATACTTATGGTAGTGCTGGAACTTTACGGAACTTCAAAAGCAGGAGGTTTTGCCTTTGGATGGCTTACCTGGAGCGCACAAACAGTTGTTATTTTGGTGCTTGGATTTCTCGCATTAATTTTATTACCCTCTTTCAATAAAGCCCAACGTGAAGAAAAGTAAATTGGAAATAATTCACTCTAAAATCCTTTCGGGAGATTCGCTTCAGAAGGCACTGAATACCTGGCGTTTTTATGAAAAGAAGATTGTTTTTACCAACGGTTGTTTTGATCTGCTACACTACGGACATGTGGATTACCTTTCAAAAGCCAAAGATTTAGGCGATGTATTAATTGTGGGCTTGAACACCGATAGTTCTGTAAAAAAGCTGAAAGGTGAGCACCGTCCCCTGCAGAATGAAGCCTCACGTGCTACTATTCTTGCCTCGTTGCTATTTGTAGATGCCGTTGTTTTGTTTGATGAGGACACACCCTACAATCTTATCTCCCTTATCCGTCCCGCAGTTCTTGTAAAAGGCAGTGACTACAAACCCAATCAAATTGTGGGTTATGATATTCTGAAAACCTACCATGGCGAAGTAAAAACCATTGACTTTGTGCCGGGGTATTCTACCTCTGCTATAGAGGAAAAAATAAAGAAGGGGTAAGCCTACTTCAAACTCAGCAACTCCCGTTCCATCCATTTCTTGCTGGTTTCGGTAAGTAACATTTTCTCTTCGCTATTGCTGTATACAGCAATATTTTTCATCGCCATATAGGGTTTGTTATCTACAATGCTGTAAGCCACTAAACACACTTCACTGCCTTGCGGAATCCCCTCAAAACGTATTTTCCCATTCTCATCTGCGTAGCCCGACATTACCGACTGTATGTTTTTGAAAACCAAACGCACCGATGGATGAAGAGCAGTATCAAGGCTCACAACCAGTTCCATTTTTTCGGTTGGGTCTTCATAAAAGCGGTCGCAGTTAATCCAGCCTAATGAGCCGCTGCTTAATAGATAGCTGTCTAAGCCTGCTTCGTTTTTGTTCACTTGAAAATAAACATCACCTATACTACCGTAGTATTGATCTGTCTCAGGGTCAAAATATAAATCCTCTTCCGAAACGGGTGAATCACTTGGCTCGCCTGATGCAACCCAGTCAAGGTTTCCATCTTCAGCAAATCCATTGAAGGTTTGCATCCCTTCTTTGTATTGTTTATAAGGAAAGGCTAAAGTCATTTGTGCGCCATCTGAAAGTTGCGCTTCTCCATTGCCGCAAAAAGCAACTATGTGAACAGTGCCACCTGTTTCCAGAATATTACTGCCCGACATGGTGTGCAGATCAGCTTTCAGCAAATCACCGCGACTGTAAAATTCCTGCAACTCAATGCGGATTTTATCTCCGGGCTCTGAGCCATCAGCGCACAGAAAAGTATAAGCAGGGAAAGTAATTTCCGTTCCTTTTTCTCCGCGAATGGTGTTTTCTTCTGCAGGATTTATGGTAAATGATTGAATGTTCTTCACGAAATAATCACCAATTCCTAAAATCCTTTTTGCAGGAATAACTAATTCTTTTTCAATTACCGCTTCACCACCCGATGCAGTAACTTCATAACGGACAAATTCAGGTTTTATATTTTTTGAAAGCAAATATTGCTGCACGCTAATAAAACGTTCGTCACTGAAACGTGTCATCGAAAAATCTTCGCCATCGCCTACCAAACCAATGCGGATTTTTTTGCCTTCGGGCAGTTTGGAATAAATAGTATCGAGCAAACCGGAAAGGGTTGCAGTAAGTTCTGCACTGTTGTTTTGAAAATAAACATTGGCACGTTGAACAGGTTGTGATTGTATGTTTCCGCAAAGTGTAATCACCAGTGCGAAAACGGTGATGCATTGTTTCATGTTGATTGGTTTTAATTAGTTAACGTAGAATTGCATCCTATAGTATGTGGTTTTAATCACATAATACAGGATGCACTCTTTTGTTACAAAAAAACCTGAAAAAAATTTAGTCTTTATTTAAAGACTAGCTTTTCTGAAAAGCTATTACCCCAAATATCTGTTAAGTTGAGCAGGTAAAAACCTGCTTCTATTGAAGGAGGTTTGTTGAAGATAAGTAAACCGTTAGCTGCCTTTGCGGATGTTTTGTTTACTGTTTTACCTGTAATATCAATAAGCGTTATATAATATTCATTAACTCCCTGAAGATTTGTAATGTAAATTTTTTCTAAAGCAGGATTAGGATAAAATTTGACAGAATTTTCAGTAAAATAATTTTCTGTTAAACCTGTTGATGAATTATAAAGTGTCAGTACTTCCTGTGCGGTTAATGCTACATCATAAAACCGAACCTCATCAATTTTACCGGTGTAGCTGTCTCCTTCTGGTGTGGAACCTGTTCCTGCCTCATCCCCAATTATGGTGCTGTTATTCGGGTATTCGTATTCAACAGAATAGTTTCCGCCTGCATCATCTGTGTTTACTGCACTTCCATCTACATATAATATAGTGTAACGACCATCATAGGTTAAAGCAAAATGATGCCAACCGTTGCTTAACGTAGTTAATGCAACAG
>SXHM01000161.1 GCA_005773695.1 Bacteroidota bacterium | reverse complement strand
ATATGTTGTAACAATGCTCAGAACTGCTGCTTTCTGTTTTTCTGCTATCCATCTTTTACCTAAGGCAAGGGTGCAGTTATAAGAACCGCGCAATACAATATCCACTACGGTATCAATGGCGCGGTGGCTCAAACGCTCGGTAGGGCTCACAAAATTCCCTGCCGCATTATTTACAAGCACATCGATTCTTCCGAATTTTGCGATGCCGGCAGCTACCATTTTTTCAACATCATCGTAGTTGCGCACATCACACGAAAGTCCAAGAACACTACCTCCTGTTTCGTCCTGGAGTTCTTTTGCCGCTTGTTCTATAACAGGTAGTTTGCGACTGGCAATAATTACGTTTGCGCCCAGTTGTAAAAAATATTTACTCATAGCGCGGCCAAGTCCTGTGCCGCCTCCGGTAACTAAAATGGTTTTTCCTTTCAGCGCATCATCGCGCAACATGCCTTGATTATACATAATGTTGTTTTTAGAGTTTAATAATTGACAAAGCTAAAAAATCTATACTTTTGATTCTACTATAAGAATACTGAAGGTTAGAAAGTTTTGAACGATATATGAAAAAGATAATCCTGTTTTTTTTGCTTGCTCTTATTACGTTAGAAAATACTTCAGCCCAAAACAAAATTGCGTTCGATACCTACAACTCGCGCAACAAAAAAACACAACGCTCCATGCACATTACTCTTGCAAGCTGGAGTGTTGCAAACTTTGCCACTTCGTTGTCACTGATGGACAACCCAAATGCACCCTACAATAAATATTTTTACCACATGAACATCTATTGGAATGTGGTAAATGCCACCATTGCCGGCTTTGGACTGGCCAGCGTTTACCGCAAAGACTTTAATAATTACGACCTGCTTACCCTCAGCAACGGGCAACAGAAAATAGAACGCCTGATGCTGATGAATTCTTTTCTGGATGTGCTCTATATCGGCAGCGGAATGGCCATGGATTATTATTCGCCTAAATTGAAAAAGAACCCCGACCTGCTAGATGGCTATGGAAAATCATTGGTTTTTCAGGGAGCTTTTCTTTTGCTGTTTGATACCTCGTTTTACTTTATCTACAAAAGTAATTACAAACGATTTTCAAAAATGACTTACTCTATGTCGGCAACGCCTTACGGGGTGGGGTTTAAGATGGTGTTTTAAGTAATATTATGTGAAATTAGTTGTTGTTATCTCAGAGTTAAATAAATTTGCAAGCATGAAAAATATAATCATACTAATTGCGCTTCTTTGGTTTTCTTCAACATCAGCTCAAACCGAAACAACTACCGATACAATTTATAGCAACAACAAAGCATCCGGTTTGTTAAAGAAATCAGGCACCGGTTTTATTGCTTATTCTTTAAACGGCAAAGAACGTCTAATAAGTATTAAGGAAAACTACTACCGTTTTGCTAACGGCCAGATTGCTTACCCCGATGTTACAGTTCGCTCAGCTGAAAAAACGCTGGATGTAATTGCTTCTAACGGACTTTTTGGCAATAGCGGTTTAGACGAAATCAAAGTCAAAGAATTTATCAACCGCTATGCTACTCCGCTTCCTGTTCAACAGATTCAACGCGAAAGCCGCCAGGAAATTAATTCAGAAGTAAAATAATGAGAGCTGGTTCAGCCCTGATACTCTGGCTGCTGTTAAGTTTCAGCACTGCTGCCCAAACTAATTACAAAGCAAAAGACTTCAGGTGGGAGAAAGCAGCTGTTCTCAGCTTTTCAGACAATAATCCCGACTGGGAAGTTTCACTGCAAAACATTGAGGTACCAACTCCCGGTGGTTCTTCTTACCGCGCCCAACTGCGCACTATGAAACAGGAAATGCGTAAAAAATATCCTGTTAAGTCTGGTAACTTTTCAGCGCCATCATATAAAACTGACACTATATGGCCTTTAATACTGGGGCGCAATTTTGAAGGAAACATTGCGCAAAACAGCATTCCTAATGATAATGACATGGCTATTTCCGATAGCGGAATTATCGTTTCAGTTATCAACTCGCGGGTGCTTATTTACGATACAAACAACGACAGTATTCTGAAAGTAAAAAGCCTGGGATCCTTTGCTACTAGTTTAAACTTTACCGATTCAAAATTTGACCCTAAAATGGTTTATGACCCTGCTGCCGACCGTTTTATCATGGTTTTTCTGAACGGAAGCACCTACCAAAAAAGTAAAATTATAGTTTGTTATTCGCAGACCAACGATCCAATGGGCGAATGGAATGCATATGCCCTTAGCGGCAATCCACTTAGCAATGATACCTGGAGCGATTATCCGGTAGTAGGAATTTCGAACAGCGATTTATTTATCGGCATCAACACGTTTACCAACGGTTCTAGCAACAACTCAGGCTTTACAGAAACCTGCCTGTGGCAAATAAGCAACGAAGACGGATATGCAGGAAACACGCTTACCACAAAGTATTACCACAACATCTTTCTTGCTAACGGAATAAAACCCATCTTCAATATCTGCCCAGTTAAAGGAGGAGTTGCACCTTACGGTCCTGACATGTTTTTACTCAGTAACCGCGCCACTTCTTTTGAAAATGATTCTGTTTTTCTACTGCATGTTACCAATAACGTAAAAAGTAACAATGCATCGCTGGAGATAAAATTTCTGACTGCCGACAAAAAATACCTGCTGCCACCCGAAGCGCGCCAGGAAGGCACAAACACCTTTGACACCAATGATAATCGCATATTGGGCGGATTTTATGAAAACGATGTTATACAGTTTGTACAAAGCTGCCTGAACGAGGCAACAGGACTTGCCGGTATTTATCACGGTTTTATTGAAAACCCTGGAGCAGCAGTGCCTAACGTACGTGCCACTGTTATTGGTGATACGTTGCTGGATTTCGGGTTTCCTAACATCTCATATTCAGGACGCGACCACCGTGATCAGGAAGCGGTGATTACATTTAACCACACTTCACCTGTTGATTATGCAGGCTTTTCTTATCTATATTATACCAATGACGGAGCTTATACCGAACATGTAAAAATAAAAACAGGCGAAGGTTATGTTGATGCATTTGGCGATGGTGATTTTGAGCGTTGGGGCGACTACAGCGGTTCGCAGCGCAGATATAACGAAACAGCCACCGTATGGGCAGTAGGCTCGTGGGGAAAAGAGACCAATAAAAACGGAACATGGATTGCCGAGCTGACCAGCACTGATTCTATTCGTCCGGATGAATTTCCTTCGCTTGAAATATCAGCTTACCCTAACCCTACTGTTGATCTGGTAACACTGAACTTTTACATGGAGCAGACTGCAGATATTTCTGTTGACCTTTATGATATGAACGGACGCAGGGTAATTTCCTTGTTTCAGGATCAGGCTAAATTCGGACAAAATATTTTCACCTTTTCAACCGCACCACTTGCTTCGGGAATTTATTTCGCCACTATTACCAGCGAAGAAAAGCACATCTACAAACAAAAAATTGTAAAGGCAGCAAGGCCTTAAATTTATTAATGGAAGCAACAGAGGGGTTTGATTATTTTAATTGGGTGATACTGCCCTTGGTTATCTATTTCGCGCGAATGACAGACGTAACGCTTGGAACGTTGCGCATTGTTATGATTTCAAAAGGCAAGCGCAAGATTGTACCCATCATTGGTTTTTTTGAAGTACTGCTGTGGCTGATTGCCATCGGGCAGATTATGCAGAACCTGAGCAACGTAATGTGTTATTTCGCATGGGCCGCGGGTTATGCCACCGGCACTTTTCTGGGTTTAACTATTGAGCAGGCATTAGCCATTGGCACACAGGTAATACGCGTAATTACCAACAAAAATTCTAATGATTTTCTGGAAGATTTAAAAAAGGAAAAACACGGTTTCACTGTTATTGACGGGCAGGGCGCTATGGGCCCTGTTAAAGTTATTTTTATTGTGGCCGAGCGCAAAAACGTAAAGCAAATTACGGAGTTTATTGACCACCATTTACCGGGCTCGTTCTACTCGGTAGAAGATATCCGCGAAACCAATCAGGGTGTGTTTAACGAAAGTAACACCCGCAAACTTGATTTTGCACGGGTGTTGCTTCCGCTGAGGAAGGGGACGTAAGCACTATATTATTTATACCTTTAAACCAAAGTATAAAAGCATCATTTAGGCTTTTTAAAGTTAAGATTTAAATCTTATAACCTGCAAGAATTTAAACACGGCAAGGAATTTTCAGTGTAATGAAGTTAGCTTTCAAAATAAATATAGTTTTAGATTCAGGTGGCTTTTTTTTTCAAGTCAAAACAATTATTGGTAAACTATTGTTTTTACCGAATGGATTTGTCTGATCATGAGCAAAAATTGTTCAGTAAAAACAAATAATCAGGTTCACATAACTTAATGTATGAGAAATTAACTATTATTGCTAAAATTATAAAATTGATAAATTATGTTTAATAAATTCACCAACGCAGACAAGCTCATGTTTCTTGCTGCAATCTTATCTCTTATCTTTTCAGAGATACTTTATTTTCAGGGAGCAAAAGAAGATGGAACTTTTATTGGATTGTGGGTTCCTTCAATTTTGGCATTTGGAATTTATTTAAAACTCATAAATAATAAGAAAAATGATTGAACTAATTCCCTATTTCGCAGGACTAATTACTATACTTTTTGGACTTGGGTTTGGTCTTGCTATAACCCATGACAACAGAGTAGATGATTCTAAGCCCAAAAAGAAATAATACACTGTTTGCGTTAAATCAAATAAACTGATAATTCAAATGAGTGAATTAGGTAGTCTTTCTCAACTGATAGTAGCTGCTTCAATTTTTTATGTCTGGATATTTCGTTTCGAAAATATCGTTAAAGAATTCAATCAATACAGTCTTAGTAATTTAATCCGAAACATAGTAGGTGCCGCTAAAATAGCTTTATCAACACTATTAGTAGCCGGCATCTGGTATCCATCATTAGTACTTATACCCTCCTTGCTTTTGGCGTTGTTGATGATAGCAGCACAATATTTCCACTTCAAAACCGGCAATCCCTGGCAAAAACGCATACCATCCTTGTTGCTCCTTTTACTTTGCATTTTTATTGCTGCCGTGACACAAAACTTATTATAGAACTCAACTATTTAACAGGGCCGGCAGCTTCGTTTTTCAAACAAATACCTACATTAATTGTTAACATCGGT
>SXHM01000160.1 GCA_005773695.1 Bacteroidota bacterium | reverse complement strand
GGAGGATGCAAACCTTAATCCACCTGATGTTTATCGCGACTATCTGAACTTTATCTGTGACACGTTGAATTTGGACAGTTTTTATTTGATGGGGAATTCTATGGGGGGATGGATTGCCTGGCAAACATCGGTTGAAAGTCCTGAAAAAGTATTAGGATTAGTTTTGCTAGGTAGCGCTGGATATGAAATGGAAAAGATTAAAACGAAAGCTGTTAAGTGGTTGCGCTATCCTTTTGTTGTAAAAGCACTGGAAAGAGGAATGCCTTATTCAGCTTCAGAAGATGCAGCTCTTCGTTGCTGGGCAAATGATAGCTTGATTAACCCGGATGAAGTTCAGTCAAACAATGATTTCTGGAATCGTAAAGGTAATATTCAGGCAGCATTTGCAGTGGCAAATTCTGAAGTTATACCTGATACAACTGCTCTGCTGTCACTTAATTGTCCTACACTTATTGTTTGGGGGAAAGATGACGAAATTGTTCCTTCTTATCATGCCGAAAAATTTCACCGTGATATTAAAAACAGCACCCTTATTGTTTATGATCCCTGCGGACATGTTCCGCAAATTGAAAAAGCTGAACAACTAAAAAAAGACTTTTTAACGTTTATTAGTGAAAAGTAAAATCTGTTTTGTCTTTATTCTTTTTTTTATTACTGTTTTGCATTTATTTGCGCAAGAAAGAACCGTTACTGTTGGCTTACAGGCAAAACCAATTTTTCCTGTAAAGTTTTTAAAAACAGGGGCACAAACCGTTTCACAAAACGGTGTTGATTTTACAGTTACTCCCAAATTAGGCTATTCAGGCGGAATGGTAATCCGTTGGGGTTTTACTAATACAGTTTCAATAGAAACAGGAATAAATTATGTAAAACGTAATTATAATCTTGAATTTAAAACCGACACATTCACCGGCAGCAGTGATTTCGGAATTGTGAACTATCAGATACCTGTGAGCGCACTTGTATTTATTAGACTTGCTGATAAACTATACATGAATGCTTCTGCCGGAATATCATTAGATATGTTTGTATCTGATATATATACTTTTTCAAGTTATTTCAATAATTACTCACAGCGCAACGGAGTTTTTCAGTCAGGTGTATTGGCTAATCTTGGCTGGGAATACAGAACTAATAAATCAGGCTACTTCTATATTGGTGCTTCATTTCAGCGACCATTTTTGCAAATTTACAATTCAAGCCTACGCTATTTTAAAAACAGTTCGCAGCAGGAAAATTTAATTATGAAGCTAAACGGCTCTTACCTGACCTTTGATGTGCGTTATTTCTTTCCTCCATTGCCAATAAATAAAAAGGTTAAGAAAACTAAAAAGGAAAAAGTGCCGGCAAATTAAAACGTAAACGTTACCGTTCCCTTTGTTTCCAAAGGTGCTGTAGGCACGTTATCAAACTTTATTTCCTGAGTAAACTTCTGCGCTTTTGTAAAAAGGTAATCATCATTTGTTGTTGATGAACCAGGAGCTCCCGGTGTTGCTTTTATCACATTTCCGTATTTATCTATAACTACATCTACAACTACAGTTCCTCTGTCCTGAGTACCTATTACTATTTTGCAGGGTTTATTAACTGTCCTTCCTTTCATTTGATATTTAACTACATATAAGCCATCAGACGAAGTAAACTTTTGCTCCACAACTGCACTTGATGATGCAATTGATGCAGATGCATTAAAGTCAATACTTTTTAATTCATCAACTTTATAGGTCATCATTTTGCCGTCAGCATCCAAAGTTAAAACACCAGCGGCAATTCCTGTTACATAGCCGTTTACAGTAATACCTGATTTAAGATGTACGGAATGTTGAGCAAAAACAGAAATTGATGCAATTATAAAAATTGAAAAAGCGGAGATTGTTTTTTTTGTGTTCATGAGATATTTTTTTTGCAAATATATCATGCAAATATTTCGCCAGAATAAAATACAGTACTAAGTTTTTAACAACCGGTGATTAATTACAGATGATTTAAAGCAGAATATTCCTTCATTCATTATTCTTTCCGTTATTTGTGTTTTAAATACTGAACTATGAACGGAGGAAAAATAATAGCAGATGTTCTGAAAGCCAACGGAACCGAATTTCTATATACATTGTGCGGTGGACATATATCACCAATTTTTGTAGAAGCAAAAAAAGCAGGCATACGCGTAATTGATGTGCGTGACGAAGCCACTACCGTTTTTGCTGCCGATGCTACAGCTCGTTTAACTGGTAAACCAGGAATAGCTGCTGTTACCGCAGGCCCGGGGGTAACCAACACATTAACTGCCATTCGAAATGCGCTGATGGCCCAATCACCTTTGATTTTGCTTGGCGGTGCAACTGCAACTGTTCTTCGCGGTCGAGGTGCTTTGCAGGATATAGACCAGCAGGCATTAATGGCTCCTAATGTAAAATGGACTACTGTTGTTACTAAAGTCAGCGACCTTGCATCAACAATTCAACGTGCATTTTACGAAGCACAAAATGGAATTCCAGGTCCTGTGTTTGTTGAATGTCCTATAGATTTACTGTATCCTGAAATGATGGTGCGCGATTGGTACGGATTGAATAAAGACCCGAAAGATTATCCACTGATGAAAAAGGTGGAACACTATTATTTGAAATACCATTTAGACAGTGCATTCGGCAAAAAAGAGAAATGGGGAAAGATTGCATATACACAACAAGCACAAGCCCCAAAACACAGTAAAAACAATGAAGACAAAGTTGT
>SXHM01000159.1 GCA_005773695.1 Bacteroidota bacterium | reverse complement strand
GAAAAGTGGTTTATTCTTTACTGCAATGCTGCCGCCTGTAATCTGATTTGCCCCGCATTCAAAGGCAATGCGTATATCATCATTTGATTTAATTCCTCCTCCGAAATCTATTTTCAAATCAGTGCTTTTTGAAATTGTTTCCAACACTTTATGATTAATAATGTGCTGCGATTTTGCTCCGTCAAGGTCAACAAGGTGCAGGTGTGTAATCCCTGCTGATTCAAATTCCTTTGCTACTTCCAGCGGATTTTCGTTGTAGATTTTTTTCTGTTCATAGTCTCCTTGCGTAAGCCTTACACACTTTCCATCAATAATATCTATAGCAGGAATGATGATCATCAGAGTGCTAAAAAGTTTTTTAATATATGTTCGCCAACAGCGCTGCTTTTTTCAGGATGAAACTGAACGGCATAAAAATTGTTTTTCTGCAAAGCAGCACTGAATGGGTTGATGTAATTAGTTTCGGCAATGGTGTCTTCGCCTGTTTCAGCATAATAGCTGTGAACATAATATACAAAACTGTTTTCGCTGCAACCCTTGAATAAAGGGCTTTTCAGCTTGCTGATGTTGTTCCAGCCAACATGCGGAACTTTCAAAACAGGTTTGAATTTTTTAACCTGCACCGGAAAAATTCCCAGGCAATCGGTATTGCTTTCTTCCGAATGCTCACACATTAATTGCAATCCGAGACAAATACCTAAAACAGGTTGTGATAGATGTGGGATTAGTTTATCCAGATTTTTTTCATTCAGAAATTTCATGGCTGTGCCTGCTTCGCCAACACCCGGGAATATTACTTTTTCTGCTTTCAGCAATTGTTCACTGTTATTGGTTAACACCGGATCAATACCTAAACGGTTCAATGCAAACCGCACCGACTGAATGTTTCCCGCATTGTAGTCAATAATTGCAATCATAAAACTCCCTTTGTTGTAGGCAACTCGTTGTTGTCAACATCTAGCTTTACAGCCATTTTTATTGCTTTAGCAAATGCTTTGAAAATAGCTTCTATTTTATGATGCTCGTTGTTTCCTTCTGCTTTAATATTCAAATTACATTTTGCAGAATCAGTGAATGATTTAAAAAAATGAAAGAACATTTCGGTAGGCATTTCACCAATTTTTTCGCGCTTGAATTCTGCTTGCCATTCAATCCAGTTACGACCGCCAAAGTCAATTGCAACCTGTGCCAAACAGTCATCCATTGGCAAACAGTAGCCGTAACGCTCTATTCCTTTTTTATTACCCAGCGCTTTTGCAAATGCCTCTCCCAACGTAATGGCAGTGTCTTCAATGGTGTGGTGTTCGTCAATATGCAGATCACCTTTTGCCTTTATTTCTAAATCAATATTTCCATGTCGTGCAATTTGTTCGAGCATGTGGTCAAAAAAAGCCAGACCGGTTGATATGGCTGATTTACCTTTTCCGTCAAGGTTTACAGAGATGTTGATTTTTGTCTCTTTTGTATTTCTTTCAACATTTGCTTTACGTGACGGCAATTTTAGGAAAGAATAAATTTCATTCCAACTTGTTGTAGAAAGTGCAAGCACACCAAAATCATTTCCTTTTAGCTTTTCAGCATCGCCAATAAATATTGCTTTGGCCCCAAGATTTTTTGCCAATTCAACATCGGTTGCGCGGTCGCCAATAACAAAGGAATTAGCAAGATCGTAATCACTAGTAAAATATTTTGTCAGCAAGCCTGTTTTAGGTTTGCGTGTTGGAGCATTGTCTTTCGGAAATGATTTGTCAATTAGAATTTCAGAGAAGATAATTCCTTCTCCTACCAGTGTTTTCAGCATTTTATTCTGAGCAGGCCAAAATGTTTCTTCCGGAAAAGACGCTGTTCCAAGCCCGTCCTGATTAGTAACCATGACTAATTCATACTCAAGTTCGGAAACAATTTTTGCCAAAGCACTAATTACTCCTATAGCAAATTCTAACTTTTCAAGACTGTCAATTTGTTCGTCTGCCGGCTCGGTGATGATTGTTCCGTCACGATCAATAAAAAGGACTTTTTTCATCTTTGTTTGTAGTTTTTCAAAGCGTTTAACAACGAGTTATTTTCTTCTTTTGTTCCGACTGTAATGCGGATGCAGCCTTCACATAATTCCACTTTAGAACGATCTCTTACTACAATGTTTTCGCCTACCAAATAATTGTAAACAGATTTTGCATCATCAACTTTTACAAGTATAAAATTTGCATCGGATGGATAAATATGCTTAATAAGTTTAATCGTGGAAAATCCGGAAACTAAACTGACTCTTTCTTTAATAATTTCAGAAATATAGTTTTTAGTTTTCTCCGTTTTCTGCAATGCTTCTATTGCTATTTGCTGGGTAACTCCATTAATGTTGTAAGGTGGTTTTATCTTTGAAAGTATGTTGATGATTTTTTCATCAGCGAATGCCATTCCAAGTCTTAAAGAAGCCATGCCCCAGGCTTTTGAAAAGGTTTGCAAAACAACAAGATTAGGATATTTGTTTATCAGCGATACAAAACTTTTCTGAAATGAAAAATCAATATATGCTTCATCAACCACAACAATTCCATTGAATATTTCTAACACTTGTTCAATCAGTTCGGATTGAAAAGAGTTTGCAGTTGGATTGTTGGGTGAACAGAAAAAAATGAGCCGTGTGTTTTTGTTAATTGCATTCATGATTCCATCTAAATCAGGTTGAAAATCATTATTTAGCAAAACTTTTTTTACTGCTGTATCATTGATGTTTGCAGCCACTTCATACATTCCGTATGTCGGAGGAAGAATAATTGCATTGCTTTTTCCTGGTTCGCAAAACGCACGGAATAATAAATCAATAGCTTCATCACTGCCGTTGCCAAGAAAAATGTTTTTTGTCTCTATTCCTTTGTATTCTGCTATTTTTTCTTTAAGTTTTTTTTGGTGCGGGTCGGGATAACGGTTATGCCCTGTATTGAAAGGGTTTTCGTTTGCATCCAGAAAAACACCATTGCTGCCGCTGAACTCATCGCGTGCAGAAGAGTAGGGGACAAGTTTTCTTACATTGTCTCTTGTGATGGAATCAAGATTAAAGTTAGCGTTCATTTATTAATCATTCGTATTGAAACAGCATTAGCGTGTGCATTCAACTGTTCTGCTTCCGCCATTGCAATTATTGTTTTTCCAAGTTTATTTATTCCCGATTCAGATATTT
>SXHM01000158.1 GCA_005773695.1 Bacteroidota bacterium | reverse complement strand
TTTTGTTTTGAAACGGGGTGCAAATATATGATTTAGTTCTTTTAGACGACAAAAAAATTCAGACAAATAAAAAACATGGCTCACAAAGCAGGATTTGTAAATATTATCGGCAAACCAAACGCAGGAAAATCAACACTGACTAACGCATTGGTTGGTGAAAAGATTTCCATTATTACTGCAAAGGCACAGACTACCCGCCACCGTATTATGGGTATCATCAGCGATAAGGATTATCAGGTAGTATTTTCTGATACTCCGGGAATTATTGCACCGCATTACAAAATGCATGAAGGGATGATGCAGTTTGTGGATACTTCCTTCAAAGATGCGGATGTGATAGTTTATGTAAGTCCGGGTGATGAAGATGAAGGAAGAGATGAGAAATTCGCAGAAACATTCACACGGCTTGAAAAGATGGAGGTTCCTGTATTAGTTGTGATTAATAAAATTGATTTGCTTGACAATACCAAACTGGAATCGAAGGCTGATTTCTGGAAGCAGAAGCTTCCAAAGGCAGAAATAATTCCTGTTTCGGCTTCTGAGAAATTCAATACTGATTATTTACTAAAACGAATTAAAGAATTGTTGCCGGATGGACCTGCATTTTTTCCAGAAGATCAATTGACGGATAAATCTGAAAGGTTTATTGCTGCTGAGATAATCCGTGAAAAAATATTGAGGTATTACGATAAGGAAATTCCTTATTCAGTAGATGTGCATATCGAGCAGTTTAAAGACGAGGCTGCAATAATAAAAATTGTGGCTGTAATTTATGTGGAACGCGAAAGTCAGAAAATGATTTTAATCGGGCAAGGTGGAAAATCAATTAAAGGAATGGGAATGGCTGCACGAAAGGATATGGAGAAATTTTTCGGGAAGAAAATATTTCTGGAGACTACCGTAAAAGTTAAAAAGGATTGGCGCAATGATGAGAATTATTTGAAAACGCATGGATACCTTGAATAAGACTATCTTCGCGGTCGATTAAAAAAAGATGGGAAATTTAGTAGCTATAGTAGGAAGACCGAATGTGGGCAAGTCAACGCTTTTTAACCGCCTCACAGACAGTCGAAACGCCATTGTAGATGAAACAGCAGGTGTTACAAGAGACCGTACTTATGGAAAAGGTGAATGGAACGGAAAAATGTTTTCGGTCATTGATACTGGTGGATACGTTGTCGGTTCGGATGATATATTTGAAGGTGAGATACGCAAACAGGTTAATGTTGCGTTGGAAGAGGCAAACATTATTCTGTTTGTGGTGGATGTAAAGAGCGGCATCATGGACGATGACCAACGGGTGGCTTCACTTTTGAGGAAAACCAACAAAAAGGTTATTCTGGTTGTGAATAAAGTGGATAATCATGCTTTACAAAATGATGCAACTGAATTCTATTCATTAGGATTAGGTGAGATTTATACTATATCTTCTATCAACGGAAGTGGCACAGGGGAGTTGCTTGATGAAATGACCAAGCACATGACTGTGGAGGAGGAAAAAGAAGAAAACGAACTTCCAAAATTTGCAATTGTAGGCAGGCCAAATGTTGGAAAATCATCACTGACTAACGCGCTTCTTGGCATGGACCGTAACATTGTTACCAATATTGCGGGAACAACCCGAGATGCTATTCACAGTCATTATAAGGCTTACGGAAAGGACTTTATTTTGGTAGACACTGCTGGAATCCGTAAGAAAAGTAAGGTTGAAGAAGGGCTTGAATATTATTCGGTAATGCGCTCGGTCAGGGCTATTGAGAATTGTGATGTGTGTTTACTGATGTTGGATGCTGAACTTGGTTTTGAGGCACAGGACATGAATATTTTTAGTCTTGCTCAAAAGAACCACAGAGGAATAGTAATTCTGGTTAATAAATGGGATCTAGTAGAGAAAGATACTTCAACAATGAAAAAGGTGGAAGATGAAATCCGTGCGAAACTTGCGCCTTTCAAAGATGTGCCAATACTTTTTATTTCAGCGCTGAATAAACAACGTATAATGAAAGCGGTAGAAACCGCTATTGAGGTATATGAAAACCGCACGAAGAAAATATCCACACGCGAGTTAAATGATTTTATTTTACCAGTTATAGATAGTTATCCGCCACCTGCTACTAAAGGAAAAACTGTGAAAATAAAATTTGCACAGCAGTTACCTACACACGCACCTACTTTTGCATTTTATTCTAACCTTCCTCAGTATATTCCAGAATCGTATTCACGATTTATTGAGAATAAAATGCGGGCGCACTTTAATTTTACCGGAGTGCCGATACAGATTTTTTTCAGGAAAAAGGTTTAATTATTCCTTCCCTTTCTCACCCACAAACTGTTGTTCTTTGTTTTTAAAAAGAACATTAAACGTGGTAAGGCTTCCGTAAATACGGGTAATATATTGTTGAAGATTTACTTTGTCTTCATCCGAAAGTTTTTCCAGACTGTTTATATTTTGTTCTAAAACACGCAGGCGGTCTCTCAACATTACAATTTTGTGAAAGAAGGTTTCAATTGGAATTTCTTTGGGCTTTTGAGAAGGGTCTGCAGGTTGCAATAACAGTGTGCCACCGCTCCAGCGGTCGCCAAGGGGAACCACTTCTCCTATTCCGTTCCATTTGCGAAGTACACGCTCCACTGCTTTCTCAATTTCATCAGTATCAATGTCAGCATCTTCATCTTCCACATTCTTTGGCCCGAGAATTTCCAATCCTGCAAATTTCTTGGAAACATCAACAATTCCGCGAGAATCAAAATTTATTACGTAGTGATATTCGGCAACGTGTTCTACTTTGCCTATTCCGAATTGTGGATGTTTTACTTTAGTTCCTGCTGATACTATTCTCTCTTCCATTTTAAATAGATTTTGATTTGCTTATTAAAACAAAAATCCCGGACAAAAGGTTTCATCCGGGATTCTGTTTCTTAGTTTAATACTTAATTATTTCAAGCGAAAAGCATTTTTCACTTTTGCAACGTAGTCCAATTTTTCCCAGGTAAACAATTCCACCTTCATAGTTTTTGTTTTGCCGTCAGGAGCTTTAAACGTTTTGGTAACGGTTTCGTTTTTGCGGCCCATATGTCCGTATGCAGCGGTTTCACTATAAATAGGAGTGCGTAGTTTAAAACGTGTTTCAATAAAATAAGGACGCATATCAAAAATGGCTTCCACTTTTTTAGCTATTTCACCATCGCTCAATTTAAGTTTAGAAGTTCCGTAGGTATTGATGTAAATACCCATTGGTTTTGCAACACCAATTGCATAAGAAACCTGCACCAACACTTCATCTGCAACACCCGCAGCTACTAAATTTTTAGCAATGTGACGGGTAGCATAAGCTGCTGAACGGTCAACCTTTGAAGGATCTTTTCC
>SXHM01000157.1 GCA_005773695.1 Bacteroidota bacterium | reverse complement strand
TTCGGTACACAGGCAATTAATGTCTGATGTTCCTTATGGGGTTTTACTTTCAGGAGGACTTGATTCTTCTATTATTGCGGCAATTACTAAGAAATTTGCTTCAAAGAGAATTGAATCTGATGATAAACAAAAAGCTTGGTATCCGCAGTTGCATTCTTTTGCAATAGGCTTAGCAGGATCACCTGACCTGGCAGCGGCTCGTAAAGCTGCAGATCATATTGGGTCTGTTCATCACGAAATTAATTTTACTGTTCAGGAAGGTCTTGATGCTATCCGTGATGTGATTTATCATCTGGAAACATATGATGTAACAACAGTTAGAGCTTCTACACCTATGTATTTGCTGGCTAGAGTTATAAAATCTATGGGAATAAAAATGGTATTATCTGGTGAAGGAGCAGACGAAATTTTTGGAGGCTATTTATATTTTCATAAGGCTCCTAACCCAAAAGCATTTCACGAAGAAACAGTTCGAAAACTTGGGAAGTTGCACCTTTACGATTGTTTGCGGGCTAATAAATCCCTTGCTGCATGGGGTATAGAAGGTCGTGTTCCATTTTTAGATAAAGAATTTATGGATGTTGCAATGCGTTTAAATCCAAAAGATAAAATGGCATGTAATGGAAAAATTGAGAAATGGATTTTACGAAAAACTTTTGAAGATTATTTGCCTGAAATTATAGCTTGGAGACAAAAGGAACAGTTTTCGGATGGGGTAGGCTATAGCTGGATTGATACTCTTAAAGCAGTTGCAGAAAAAGAAGTAAGTGATGAACAGTTGGCAAATTCAAAATTCCGCTTTCCTATAAATCCACCCATGTCAAAAGAAGAATATCGTTACCGATCTGTTTTCAGTGATTTATTTTCGTCAGATTCAGCGGCAATGTGTGTTCCTTCTGTTAAGTCAGTTGCATGCAGGACTCCGGAAGCTTTGGCATGGGATGCTTCTTTTCAAAATACAAATGATCCTTCAGGCAGAGCTGTTAAAGCGGTGCATAATGATGGATACAAATAGGGTTATTTTTTCATCCCCGCTGGCATGTTGCGCATCATCTTAGCCATAGCGTTTTTGTCCTGAAACATTTTCATCATTTTGCGGGTGTCTTCAAACTGCTTAATCAGTTTGTTTACCTCAGTAACATTTGTTCCGCTTCCGGCAGCAATGCGGTTTTTGCGGCTTCCGTTTATCAGGGCAGGGTTATCGCGCTCAGCTTTTGTCATAGATTGAATAATGGCTTCAATCCCTTTAAAAGCATCGTCATTAATATCAACATCTTTCATGGCTTTGCCCATGCCGGGTATCATACCTACCAGATCTTTGATGTTACCCATCTTTTTTATCTGCTGCAACTGCGAAAGAAAGTCGTTGAAGTTAAACGTGTCTTTGGCTATCTTCTTTTGTAGCGCTTTGGCTTTCTCTTCGTCAAATTGCTCTTGAGCTCGCTCTACAAGTGATACAATATCACCCATTCCAAGAATTCTATCTGCCATCCTTTCGGGATAGAAAATATCAAGGGCTTCCATTTTCTCGCCCAAACCAACAAACTTAATAGGCTTATCAACTGTGTAGCGAATACTTAATGCAGCACCACCGCGTGTATCGCCATCTAGTTTTGTAAGTACAACACCATCAAAATTCAGTCGATCGTTAAAAGTTTTTGCAGTATTTACGGCATCTTGTCCGGTCATGGAATCCACTACAAATAAAGTCTCGGAAGGATTAACAGCTTTTTTTACCGCTTCAATCTCTTTCATCATTTCTTCATCAACCGCTAAACGACCGGCAGTGTCGATGATAACAACGTTCTTATGGTTTTCTTTTGCAAATTTGATTGCGTTCAATGCAATCTGAACTGCGTTTTTGTTTTCAGGTTCGCTGTAAACTTCAACACCTACCTGTTCTCCCAACACCTTCAACTGGTCAATAGCGGCAGGGCGGTAAATATCGCAAGCCGTAAGCAATATATGCTTTTGTCTTTTACTTTTCAGGTGCAGTGCCAGTTTACCGGTAAAAGTTGTTTTACCCGAACCCTGCAAACCAGCAACCAAAATAACAGCAGGGCTACCCTCGATGTTAATGTCAGTGCGGCTTCCGCCCATCAATTTCACCAACTCATCGTGGGTGATTTTTACCATTAACTGCCCGGGCGAAACTGCGGTTAGCACGTTTTGTCCCAATGCTTTTTCTTTTACAGTGTCGGTAAAAGTTTTGGCTATCTTAAAATTAACGTCAGCATCTAATAAAGCTTTTCGAACTTCTTTCAGTGTTTCGGCAACGTTGATTTCTGTAATGCTTCCTTGTCCTTTTAAAATCTTAAAGGCCCTGTCAAATTTTTCACTTAAACTTTCAAACATGATTTCAGATTTTAATTATTCGTCCGCTGGAATTGTATTCAGCATAGGCTTCAACGGCTGTTCCTTTGTAATAAACATTCCCTATCCAGTCAATCTTTGCACCAATTTCCTGCGATACATTCAGATGAAAATCACCTGTTCCCGAAGTCTGGATGTATGCTCTTTCCACAGAAAGATTACTTGCTTCAATAATAGATGTTCCTATAAAAAAGACTTCAAATAGATTACAGTTTCCTGAGAGATTGAGATTACCTTCACATGCAGAAAGATTTCCAAGTAAGTGTGGAATATCTAATTGCAGATTAATGTCGCCAGAGCTGGTCATTTTTATAAGTAGCGTACGGTCTTTTATAGCGTTAACACTGGTAATAGGTGATGTTCCTTCATTAATAAGTCCTCCCGGTGAGGGCATTGTTACATGAACATTTACTGGAGTTGTAAAACTGCGAACCCAGTTGCAGGTATTGTCATTTTTTATGATGAGCTTGTTGTCTTTTACTTCTGTTTTTATCAACGGAATAAGGTTCTCGCCTGCTTCAATTTTTATTTCAAAAAAAGTGTCGGTAGTAAGAAATACGCTGATATTGTCGTGTGATTGAATTGTGTCGAAAGTAGCAAGATTTCGGTATTCTATTGCTATATCGCCTGTGCTTTCAAAACAATCGCCCATGTTTTCTTTTTTGCAGGAAAAGAAAACGCCTGCGCATAGAAGCATGGAAAGATAAAAGCCAATTTTATTCATTTTTAAACAGCCACTTTCTCGGTGTTATTTCTGAAGAGCGTTTGCCCTCTGTCAGGCCCAACCGAAATAATTTTTACAGGAACACCAGTTTCTTTTTCAATGAACTCAACATATGCAGCAAGTTGTTCAGGAATGTCGTTGATGGAAGTGATGTCATCTAATTTATCATTCCAGCCCGGCATGTCGATGTAAACAGGTTGCAATAGTTCAGGCGAAATATCATAAGGCAAGTAGCTAATGTTTTTGCCATTGTAGTTATAGCCTGTGCAAACTTTAATAGTTGGGAAACCGCTTAATACATCAGCTTTCATCATAATCAATTGTGTTGCCCCGTTTAGCATAATGGCATATTTCAATGCAGGTAAATCCAGCCATCCGCAGCGTCTTGGTCTGCCTGTGGTAGATCCGAACTCAGCACCAATCTGGCGCATCTGTTCGCCAATTTCATTTTCAAGTTCTGTAGGAAAAGGACCGCTGCCAACACGTGTGCAATAAGCCTTGAAAATACCAATCACTTCGCCTGTGCGGTTAGGCGCAATGCCAAGTCCTGTGCAGGCTCCGGCACAAATAGTGTTGGATGAAGTAACAAAAGGGTAGGAGCCAAAGTCAATATCCAGTAATGAGCCCTGTGCGCCTTCTGCCAATACTTTTTTGCCTTCGTTCAGGTATTGATTTACTACAATCTCGCTGTCAATCTGAGTGAAGCTCTTCAGTAGTTCAATACCTTCAAACCATGCAGGTTCTACTTCGGCAAGGTTGTAACTGAAATCATAAAAACTCAGTATTTGTGCATGTTTATCCTTAAGGAAATTGTATTTCTCTTTGAATTTTGTACTTTCAATATCACCCACACGCAAACCGTTACGCCCTGTCTTGTCCATGTAAGTTGGTCCTATACCTTTCAATGTAGAACCGATTTTTTCTTTTCCTTTTGAGCTTTCAGAAGCAGCATCTAGAAACTTATGTGTAGGAAGTATTAAGTGTGCTTTGCGCGAAATAAAAAGACGTTTACGGATATCAAATCCGAACTTCTCTAATGCGTCAATTTCTTTTTTGAAAACAACGGGGTCAATTACCACACCGTTACCGATGATGTTAATACAATTTTCTCTGAAAATACCACTTGGAATAGTATGCAGCACATGTTTGGTTTCGTTAAACTTTAACGTGTGTCCTGCATTCGGTCCGCCCTGAAAACGTGCTATCACATCGTAGTGTGGCGTAAGTACGTCAACAATTTTTCCTTTCCCTTCGTCTCCCCATTGAAGACCTAATAATACATCTGCTTTCATTTGATTTTGGCCAATTGTCATTGGTTTTTTGTCATTGGTAAACCAAAAACAAGTACCGGTTTATAAAAAGTTATTTGAATTTCTGTTCTGCTTCGCTGAAGCTGTCAACCACCGAATAAACGGAAGTGAGCTTAGTAATTATGAAAAGTTGTTTTACTTTTTTGGAAAGTTCACATAGGACTGCTTCACCGCCTGAGTTACGTGCTTTTGTTAAAATGTGAAGTAATACGCCAAGCCCTGAACTGTTCATGTATTCCAGCGTTTTCCCTTCAATCACAAATTTGTTTTTTCCTCCTGCAATAAGCTTTTCAACTTCGCTGATAAGTCCTTCAGCTTCATTTTTTTCAATCAGTCGTCCGCCAATTGAAAGAAGTGTATAGTTTGGTTTTTCTGAAATGCTATGCGTAAAACTCATATAGGTTTTTGGTTAATGGTTAAACTGTTTATTAATTTTGGTTTCGTTCGCATTTGCCTTTTGTTGCAAGCAATTTGCAACTTCCATAGAAGTTCAGCGAATGATGGCTGATGTTGAAATTAAGTAACTCTCCCGCCATATTTTGTATCTGTTGAATACGTGGGTCGCAGAATTCAAATACTTTGCCACAGTCTTCACAAATTAAATGGTCGTGCTGCCGATATTTGAATGACTTCTCAAAACGTGCAAGGTTCTTACCAAACTGATGTTTAGTTACCAGTTTTGCATCAAGTAAAAGCTCAATGGTATTGTATAAAGTAGCTCGGCTTACCCTGTAGTTCTTTTGTTTCATTTTCAGGTAAAGCGATTCAATATCAAAGTGGTCGTTCTGTGAATAAATCTCATTGAGTATGGCAAAGCGCTCAGGAGTTTTCCTGTGTCCATGTAATTCAAGATAGTCTGTGAAAATTTTTTTCACTACTTCCTTGCTATCATTCTTTATTTCTGCAACAGGCATTTTTGTTAATTCAGAGAAGAAATCAAATGTAAATAAAGGTTTAAAAGTAGAAATTTTAAATCTAATACCCCAAAATTTTCAACATCGATTTATAGCTCTGTTCTTTTGCAAATAATTTGGTAGTTATTTCTCCGTCTTCATCTCGGTTGATAATTACGTGTTTAGGGGCAGGAATAAGACAGTGTTGCGTTCCGCCATAACCTGCAAGTGATTCCTGATATGCACCTGTATGGAAAAAGCCAATGTAAAGCGGTTCCTGCTTATCTGTTTTTGGTAAGAACACCTGATTGACATGCGCTTCTGAATTATAATAATCAAGACTATCGCAAGTTAATCCTCCTAGGTTTACGCGCTGGTATTCCTTATCCCACTTATTAAGTGACAGCATAAGAAAGCGGTGACTAATCCCCCAAATGTCGGGAAGTGTGGTAATGAAAGAACTATCAATCATGTACCACAACTCG
This sequence comes from Bacteroidota bacterium, assembly GCA_005773695.1. The sequence continues at coordinate 656 of SXHM01000157.1, read as the reverse complement.
TTATCATTTTGAAGTTTCTGGTCAATTATAGAATAGAGTGCAGCACCACTTTCGCTCACCGTAAATGAACCGAACTCAGTAAATATGTTAGGCTCAGCAACATCATTTTCTTCGCAATAGCTTTTGATTTTTGATACTATTTCCTCGGTCATGTATTCATAATCATAATGGAAGTTGAGCGATGTGCGTATAGGAAACCCGCCACCAATATTCAATGAATTCAACTCAGGGCAAATCTTTTTCAGTTCACAATATACACTCAGACATTTATTCAATTCGCTCCAGTAGTAGGCATTATCTTTTATTCCGGAGTTGATAAAGAAATGCAGCATTTTAAGTTCAAACTTTGGGTTGCTCTCAATATGGTCTTTGTAGTATTGAACAATATCGCGATAACGAATACCAAGACGTGAAGTATAAAACTCAAACGTAGGCTCTTCTTCCGATGCAATTCGAATACCAATCTGACATTTCTTTTTGAAGCTCTTTTTATAGTAGTCCAGTTCATTCATGTTATCTAAAACAGGAATAACATTAGTAAAACCTGAGTTTACTAAGTCAGAAATATACTCGGTGTAAGCAGGACGTTTATAACCATTACATACTATAAAGGTGTCTTTTTTGATTTTGCCGCTTTTATAAAGACTTTTAATGAT
>SXHM01000156.1 GCA_005773695.1 Bacteroidota bacterium | reverse complement strand
CAAAAAAGCATTTAAGAATATGAGTTATGCGCTGCCGAAGGTGTTGGAATATTTTTCTGAAAGAGGTTACAGATTTGAAGCGTTGAGCTAAGAATCGGCACCAGCAACTACAATCACAATCTCACCCTTCACCGTTTTGCTTTCATAATATTTCAGAAGGTCGTCCAAGGTTCCTCTTTGCGTTTCTTCAAACATCTTGGTAAGTTCGCGTGATACAGAGGCTTTGCGTTCTGCACCAAAAACATCTTTCAACTGTTCCAATGCTTTTATCAGGCGATGGGGCGATTCATACAAAACAATCGTGCAATCCAGTGTTGCAAGAAATTGCAAGCGGGTTTGTCTTCCTTTTTTTTGTGGCAAAAAACCTTCAAAATAAAAACGATCGCATGGCAACCCTGAGTTAACAAGTGCAGGAACAAAAGCAGTTGGTCCGGGCAAACATTCAATCTCCACTCCTGCTTTTACACATTCGCGGACCAACAAAAATCCGGGATCGGAAATTCCGGGAGTTCCGGCATCCGTTACCAGTGCTATGTTTTCACCATTAGCAATGCGAGATACAATATGCTGAACTGTTAAATGCTCGTTATGCTGATGATGTGCCTGTATCTTTTTCTCTATCCCAAAATGCTTTAATAGATTTCCTGAAGTGCGCGTATCTTCAGCAAGAATAATATTCACCTCTTTTAAAATACGCAAAGCCCGAAGTGTAATATCTTCAAGGTTTCCGATAGGTGTTGGAACGAGATAGAGTTTTGACATCAGAATGTTTTTACAAAATCTGTAAGCAAACGAAATAAGTCCTGAAACTCAGTGAGCGGAAGTGTTTCGGGCTTATCATACACATCGTGATACGCTTTAATTCCACCCATTGTATAAATAAAAAATGCCGGTACACCTTTTTCTGTAAAATAATAATGGTCACTGTTGGCTGCCTTTCCACGCACTTTTACCTGCGTTAAATATTTATTAGCATCATTCAATTCTTTCAAATTGTTAAACTCATTTTCGAATACACTTCCGTTTACAACTGTAATACCCTCATCACCCGTTCCTGCTAAATCAATGTTGATGAGAAATTTTATCTCTTCCAATGGGAATACAGGATTTTCCGTGTAAAATTTTGAACCAACCAATCCTGCTTCTTCAGCTCCGAAAAAGATAAAAACCATTGTGTAATCTGGTTTATTCTCAGGTTTAGAGTAATACTGCGCAAGGTTTAACAAAATTGCTGTTCCACTTGCATTGTCATTAGCTCCGGGGAAAAGTGTTTGGTTGCCCATCATTCCTAAATGATCGTAATGCGCTGAAAAGACAATGCTGCTGTCGGGTTTGGTTTTGCCTTCAATAAAACCAAGAATATTTTGCGAACCGTATTTCGGCAAAAATTTATTGGCGATATTCAGTTTTATATTTTTTGCATTTTCCGGAAAAGATTCTTTCATAATTTGAAGTGTTGTATAAGATGAAACTTCTTGCGAAACACCCCAGGTAAGCTTTTCAGAAAGAACCTCAATTATTAGGTTAGCTCCGAAACTATTTTTCTTGGCAGAACTATAGTATTCTTTCTGTACATTGTTAAAACCGGCAGAATCAAGAACAACTGCTTTTCCTGTTTTATCCGTTTTTTCAAACTCATCCATTTTATTGGGATTTCCAATCACTGATTTATTGAGATAAAGAATATCATATTCTCCCATCACAGAAGGCGCATCAGGCGAAACAATAAAATTAATTCCCGGTTGTAAATTCTTTCCGTCAACTGCAACTTCCATTGCCGTGGGAAAAGTATTTACACTCATTTTAAAATCCTGATAATAGTTGAAATCAAAGGCTGTTACCCCCATTTTTTCCAACTGATCGCGCAAATAATGCGCGGCTGCTTCATCGCCACCGTTTACATAACCTCGCCCATACATTTCAGGAGCACACAAATCTTCTATCGTCTTACGTGCATAATCAATATCCTGTGCAACTGCAGTATTAAACATAAAAAAGAAAAAAAATAATTGCTTAACTGACTTCATAATTTGCGGACGAATTTACCTATTATAAGAAAACATGACGCACCTCATTTTTTTGTGATATAAGGTTTGTCTAATTTAGCCAAACCAAAACAGAAAACATGCCTATTTATCACAAGCTCGGAAAAATACCACAGAAGCGCCACACCGTTTTCAAAAACAAAGACGGTAAGTATTATTACGAACAACTTTTCGGAACGGAAGGTTTTGCTGGAATGTCTTCTTTATTATACCATGTTCACCGACCAACGCAGATAAAGGAGATCGTAAAATCTTATAGCATTGCACCAAAAATTGCAGTGGAGAAAAACATTCGTCCGATGCTGCTGAGTGGCTTTAGCGTTAAGCCTACAGCCGACTTTTTGGAAAGCAGAAAATATATGTTGGTTAATAATGATGTATTGCTGGGGCTGGCATCACCAACAAAATCAGTGACCAATTATTTCTACAAAAATGCCGATGCCGATGAAATGCTTTTCATCCATAAAGGAAAAGGAAAACTAAGAACCATGTTAGGAAATATTCCTTTTGAATATGGTGATTACCTCATCATTCCGCGCGGAATGATTTATCAGATTGAATTTGACACAAAAGATAACAGGATGTTGTTTTTAGAATCATTTTCACCGATTTATACTCCAAAACGTTACCGCAATCATTTCGGACAATTGCTTGAACATTCACCCTTCTGTGAAAGGGATTTAAAACTTCCAAAAAATCTGGAGACTAATGATAAGAAAGGCAACTTTCTCATGAAGGTAAAAAAAGATGGAATGATTCACGAAGTGGTTTATGCTACACATCCATTTGATGTGGTAGGTTGGGACGGTTATAATTATCCTTATGGTTTCTCCATTCATAATTTTGAGCCAATAACTGGTCGCGTTCATTTGCCTCCGCCAATTCACCAAACGTTTGAGACAAATACTTTTGTGATCTGTTCGTTCTGTCCAAGATTGTATGATTATCACCCAAAAGCAATTCCTGCTCCATACAACCACAGCAACATTGACAGTGATGAAGTACTTTATTATGTTGATGGTGATTTTATGAGCAGAAATAACATCAAACAAGGCCATATTACTTTGCACCCGAAAGGGATTCCGCATGGGCCGGCACCTGGAGCAATGGAGCGCAGCATCGGCAAAAAAGAAACACAAGAATTGGCTGTGATGGTAGATACATTCCGTCCGCTGATGGTAACAGAAGATGCTCTGAAAATTGATGATAAAGTTTATTACAAAACATGGGTTGAGTAATTCGACTCTTAAAGAAAAAAGTCATGGCAACAACAATTAAAAACGTAGAATACGGATTAGAAAAAATTTTTGAAGGCGCACAGGATTTTTTGCCCTTGCTGGGAACGGATTATGTAGAATTTTATGTGGGTAATGCCAAGCAAAGCGCACATTTTTACAAAACTGCTTTTGGCTTTCAGTCATTAGCTTATGCCGGACTGGAAACGGGTGTTCGCGACAAAGCATCTTATGTACTTTCACAAGATAAAATCCGTTTGGTACTTACAACTCCATTAAATAGCAACTCACCCATAAATGAACATCTACGCAAACATGGTGATGGAGTGAAAGTAATTGCACTGTGGGTTGAAGATGCAACAAAAGCATTTGAAGAAACCACCAAACGTGGTGCAAAACCTTTTATGCAACCAACGGTTGAAAAAGATGAAAAAGGAGAAGTAGTGCGCAGCGGAATTTACACCTACGGTGAAACTGTTCACATTTTTGTTGAACGCAAAAACTATAATGGAACTTTTCTTCCGGGCTACAAACCATGGAAATCGGATTACAATCCGACACCAACTGGACTTAAATTTATTGACCATATGGTAGGAAATGTTGGTTGGGGCGAAATGAACAATACAGTGAAATGGTATGAAGATGTAATGGGCTTTGTAAATTTTCTTTCGTTTGACGATAAACAGATTCACACAGAATATTCTGCCCTGATGAGTAAAGTAATGAGCAACGGAAACGGTAGAATAAAATTCCCTATAAATGAACCTGCTGAAGGAAAAAAGAAATCACAAATTGAGGAATATCTTGATTTTTATGAAGGTTCCGGATGTCAGCATATTGCAGTTGCAACCGATGATATTATTACAACAGTCACTGCATTGAGAGAGCGAGGTGTTGAATTCTTATCTGCTCCTCCCCACGCCTATTATGAAGAAATTCCTGCACGTTTGGGTGAGCACATGAAAATGATGCACGAAGATATTTCAGTATTGGAAAAACTAGGAATTCTGATAGATGCAGATGAAGAAGGCTACCTGTTACAGATTTTCACGAAGCCTGTTGAAGACCGTCCGACTTTGTTTTTTGAAATTATTCAGCGCATGGGAGCAAGAGGCTTCGGTGCAGGAAATTTTAAAGCGCTTTTTGAATCTATTGAAAGAGAACAGGAAAAAAGAGGAACGCTGTAAAAATTAATATGCTTTAAACCCCTTATTCAACTCTTCAATATTATCCAGCAATGGTTCACGTCCTATTTGATTAATTACCGATGTAATAAAAATCGGAGGAAGCTCTTCCCAATAATCCAGTAATTTTTTTCTGTAATTAGCAAGATTTGAATTAAGTGTTGAACTCCCTGATTTATCAGCTTTTGTAAAAACAATTGAAAACGGAACTTGGTTTTCACCAAGCCACATAAAAAAGCTTTCGTCAGCTTTTTGCATGGGCAAACGCGAATCAATCAGTACAAAAACATTAAGCAGATTTTCCCGTTGCGAAATATAATCAGCTATCATCTGTCCGAAACCTTCTGATTTTGCTTTGCTTGTTCGTGCATAACCATAACCCGGCAAATCCACCAGATACCAGTTATCATTAACCATAAAATGATTAATTAGTTGCGTTTTACCAGGTGTGGAAGAAGTCTTTGCCATGCCCTTTTGCTGAACCAGCATATTAATCAGCGATGATTTTCCAACATTACTTCGCCCGATAAATGCATATTCAGGAAATACTGGTTTGGGACAATTTTTTACTTCAGGACTGCTGACAGCAAAACGCGCACTTTTTATCAGCATAATTTTTACTTAACTCTTATGAATTGTAATCTAAAAGTCGTTGAATTAAGAAAATAACTTATTCAGCCATTTATCAAGTATCTCATTAAATTCTGCAGGACGCTCCATCATGGCAGCATGGCCGCATTTATCAATCCAGAATAAATCTGATTGGGGAAGTAGTTTGTGAAATTCATCAGCCACATCAGGCGGAGTAATAATATCATTTCGCCCCCAGATAAGGCAAAATGGAACATTGAAATCCTTCAACTGGTCAGCCATGTTATGACGGATTGCAGATTTAGCAAGCGCTAACGTGCGAATTACTTTTTCCTTATCCTTAATTATAGTAAACACTTCATCCACTAATTCTTTTGTAGCAGTGGCAGGATCATAAAAAGTCAATTCAACTTTTTGTTTAATGAAGTCATAATCTCCTCTACGGGGGAAAGTCCCTCCAAAAGCATTTTCATACAGACCTGAACTTCCAGTCAGAATAACAGAATGCACCTTTTGAGGATAATGCTGCATATAAACTAACGAAACATGTCCTCCCAAAGAATTACCTAACAGCGTAACACTTTTATAGCCTTTATAATCAATAAAATCTCTTATAAAATCAGCAAGCGCCTGAACATTAGTTTCCTGAACCGGCAAATCATAAATAGGCATAATGGGAATTACGACTGTATATTTTCCCGAAAAATGATCAAGTACATCTTTGAAATTACTTAACGCACCAAAAAGGCCGTGTAAAACTAAAATTACAGGCCCTTCACCACATTCAACGTACTGAAAATTTTCTTCTTTTTTTATCTCGTAATCCATCAGCGCTTAAAAATCAATGTCGGCAAAAATAGGAATTAAAGCCTATTAAAAAACTCAAATACT
>SXHM01000155.1 GCA_005773695.1 Bacteroidota bacterium | reverse complement strand
GTTGTCCGCGTCCGATAGGGATCATAGCGTCAATCGCTTTGATACCTGTTTGCAGTGGCTCATTTACCGGCTGACGGAAGATTACTCCCGGAGCTTTGCGCTCCAAAGGCATTTCATACGTTTTTCCGGTGATTGGGCCTTTACCGTCAATAGGAAGACCTAATGTATCAACCACACGGCCCAACATTCCTTCTCCAACATTGATAGAAGCAATTTTGCCGGTACGTTTTGCAACAGAACCCTCACGGATTCCTGCTGAAGAACCGAGCAATACCGCTCCAACGTTATCTTCTTCTAAGTTAAGTACGATTGCGCGCAATCCGTTTTCAAACTCAATCAACTCACCCGACTGCACGTTTGAAAGTCCATAAATACGGGCAATACCGTCACCTACCTGTAATACGCTTCCTACTTCCTGTAATTCGGTTTCGTTTTTGAACCCGGCAAGTTGCTGCCTGAGGATTCCCGAAATCTCTGCTGGTTTAATTTCTGCCATTTTCTAGTTTATTTAAAAATCTTTAACATATAAATTCTTGCTGAAATCGCGTTTCAGCAAATTGATCTGACTTGAAATGCTGTTATCAACCTGGTTGTCATCAACACGCAGAATAAAACCACCGATAAGTTCTGGTTTTATTTTCTCAACCAATTCTACTTTCAATCCTGTTTTTCCGACAACAATGTCCAGAATTTTCTTTTTTGCTTCTTCAGAAAGTGCAACAGGAGTGCTTACTTCAGCAATCTTAATTCCTTTGTCGGCTTTGTATTGAGCTACACACGAAGAAGCAATCTCATGAATATATTTCTCACGCTTTTTATTGGTAAGCAGAACTAAAAAGCCAAGGCTTATTGTGTTCACTTTCCCTGAAAAAATCTCATTCAAAATAGCCAACTTTTTGTCGGTGCTGATAACAGGACTTTTAAGCAACACACTAAAATCTCTGCTCTCATTAATTGCTTTAAGAACAAGCTCCATATCAGCAAAAACAGCATCAAGCGACTTTTGCTCGCGTGCAAGGTCAATCAGTGATTTTGCGTATCGGTGGGCTATTCTTGGCTCTGCCATTTTCTTAGTTCAGTTTGGTATCTTTCAATAAAGTCTGAACAAGTTCTTTCTGTTTGTTAGGGTCAGCAAGCTCTTGTTTCAATACTTTTTCAGCTATCTCAATGCTCAGGTTAGCTACATAGTTTTTCAATTCTGTGATAGCTGCCATTTTCTCGTTGGTAATATTTTCGCGTGCCGAAGCAAGGATCTTATCAGCTGATTCAGTTGCTTTTGTTTTTGCTTCGTTGATGATAGCTTCTTTTGCTTCGCGCGCTTCTTTCAATAAAGTGTCTCTTTCGTTGCGTGCTTCCTGCAAAAGTTTTTCGTTACCTGCTTTCAATGCAAGCATTTCTTCTTTTGCTTTCTGTGCGGTGTTTAGCGCATCAGAAATTGTATTTTCTCTCTCAGTCAATGAATTCAGGATTGGCCCCCATGCGAATTTCTTCAACAGAAAAACGATGATAGAGAATGATATGATCATCCAAAAGACTAATCCAAACGCGGGTTTTACTAATTCCATTTTGTTTAATGTTTAATGTTTAAAAAACAGCAATCAACCAACCGTTGATTGCTGTTTTCTTTTCTTACTTAAGCACTACCAGCAGACCGATAACCATGGCGAAAAACGCTGCTCCTTCTACAAGGGCTGCTGCCAGGATCATGTTTGCGCGGATATCTCCAAGGGCTTCAGGCTGACGCGCGATTGATTCCAATGCGCTTCCACCGATACGGCCGATACCTACACCTGCTCCGAGTGCTGCAAAGCCTGCTCCGAGTGCTGCGATACCATAACCGATACCAAGGTTTTGTGCTTCTAATAAAACTGTTGTTAACATGATTTGATTGGTATTTAAGGATTAAACAAAAAAATTCTTAGTGATGTTCTTCGGCATGATGATGTTCTTCTAAAGCCGAGCCGAAATAAATAGCCGAAAGAAGGGTGAATACATAGGCCTGCAGGAATGCAACAAGTAATTCAAGGCAGGTCATAAAAACTACAAATGCAACTGAAACAATTGACACTCCAAAACCGGCTGCAGGGCTCTTTTCAGCGAAAATAAAGATGAGGCAGAAAAAAGCCAATGCAATAATGTGACCCGCAGTGATATTGGCGAAAAGTCGTATCATCAATACAAAAGGACGAAGGAACACGCCAAGTATTTCAATGGGCGTGAGCAGAACCAATACCCAAGGCGGCACACCCGGCATGGCTATAATATGTTTCCAATAATCTTTGGTTCCGTTCACAGTTGTGATCAGGAACGTGATAAAGGCCAATGAAAAAGTGATGGCAATATTTCCGGTAAGGTTAACTCCGCCCGGGAAAATAGGAACCAGGCCTAAAAGATTATTTAAAAGGATAAAGAAGAAAACTGTGAGCAGAAAAGGCATGAACCTTTTGTAGTTCTTTTCACCGATACTTGCCTTTGCTACATCATCACGAATGAAAATAATAAGTGGCTCCATTAGGCTTTGCATGCCCTTTGGTGCAGTATTAGGATTACGTGAATATGCTTTTGCCACAGAAATAAACACCCACAACATCAGAGCCATGCTGATAAGCATTGCAAAAACGTTTTTGGTAATAGAAATGTCGTAAATACCAGCTGTAATTTCTTCATTAATAGTTGCGTGATGCGCGTCTGTTTCTTCCAGCTCATTCACTGCAACAACAAGATTTTTTTCATTAAGCATATACCCTTTATAGGTTTTATGCCCGTGTTCAAAATGCGAAGACGAAAAAACAGAAAGGCCTCTTTCACCGGAATAAATAATTACCGGAAGCGGAATAGAATAATGTCCGAACAAATGCCAATCGTGGGCATCGGCAATATGCTCCATGATAAGTTTTCCTGCATTGAATGCTTCTCCAGCATGTGTTGCTGTAGTGTCGTGATGGTTAAGGCTGTCTGTTTCGGTTACTTCCGTTACAGTAGTTTCTTCGTTATGAGTGGTTTTTACTTCCTCCTCATGAGCAACTGACAAAAAAATTGAAAAAATGAAAGCCGAGAAGAAAAGTGATATCCTGATGAAAAAACTTCTGAAACCGTTTATATTATTGAGCATTTAGCGTGTATTCCTGAGAAATAATCCTTGAAATCGGTTGCGAAAATAGACAAATAATCGAAACGGAAAAATGATGTGGATATATATTTTTATCAACGATTTTTACTTCCCGATGTTTATGCCAACTTTGCGGCAAAATTTCAGCATTGAAAACCGAAAAAGAGCCTAAAGCGGAAATGTCTTTTCTTCAGCACCTTGAAGAGCTGAGGTGGCATTTGGTGCGAAGTTCCGCTGCCATTTTCATTTTTGCGCTCATCGCTTTTATAAATAAAGAGTTTTTATTTGACAAGCTTATTCTCGCCCCTAAAAATGCTGATTTCCCTACATACAGGTTTCTCTGTATGCTGGGACAAAAACTTCATTTAGATGAATCCATCTGCATAAAAGAGCTTTCGTTCACTCTTATTAATATAGATATGTCGGGGCAGTTCAGCACCCACATGTCTGTTTCGCTCTATGCAGGAATGGTTCTTGCTTTCCCCTATGTAATCTGGGAACTGTGGCGTTTTATTAAACCCGGCTTACATAATCACGAACGCAAATATGCTAACGGCATTGTGTTTTTCACTTCGCTGCTTTTTTTTCTTGGGGTGTTGTTTGGTTATTATGTAGTAACACCCATGTCTGTAAATTTCCTCGGCACCTATCAGGTCAGTACACTGGTAGCCAATCAAATCAGCCTGGGTTCGTTCATAAGCACGGTAACTACTTTAACGTTGATGACGGGAGTTGTTTTTGAGCTTCCCATCCTTGTTTATTTTCTTTCCAAAATAGGTGTGCTTACTCCTGAGTTCATGCGCAGCTATCGCAGACATGCTATTGTTGTGCTTCTGATTATTTCAGCTATCATTACTCCACCCGATGTTACCAGCCAGATTTTGGTCTGCATTCCCCTGCTGGTGCTCTACGAAATCAGCATTTTTGTGTCGGCTTATGTGCTGAAAAAACAAGAGGCTTAAATACTTTTAAAACTAATTACAATGGGAAAAACAGTTAACGCATTTACAGACGATGCACTCGGAACTATGGACGCTACTTCAATAGCAGAAGCAATAGCCACAAATAAAATTTCGGTGGAAGAGGCCGTTGAGGCAGCAATTGCCCGCGCAGAAAAAGTAAACGGAGAGTTGAATGCTATTGTGATAAAAATGTATGATGATGCCCGCAAAGGTTCGCAGCAAAAAGCAGGTGGTGGTTTGCACGGTGTTCCCACTTTTATTAAAGATACAGATGGCATTACCGGTTATCCTACCCAATTGGGAACAGGTGCTTTAAAAGTAAAACCTGCAAAGAACAACAGCAAATTTGTAAACCAATTTCTTTCTACCGGACTTAGAAACCTTGGTAAAACAACGCTTCCCGAATTCGGTTTGATTTGCAGCACCGAGAACGAGCGTTGGGGAATAACCCGTAATCCCTGGAATACCGATTATACAACTGGCGGTTCATCATCCGGCTCTGCGGCCATGGTAGCAAGTGGTGTAGTGCCTATTGCTTCGGCAAATGACGGGGCAGGCTCAATCCGCATACCTGCTGCTATTTGCGGATTGGTGGGTTTAAAACCTTCGCGCCATCGCTTGCATGGTATAGATGGTGCTGAAGCCATGCCTCTTCAGTTGGTTCACCAAGGCGTACTTACCCGCACCGTGCGCGACACAGCTTTGTTTTATGCTGAAGCAGAAAAATATTACAGCAGTGCTCGCATGCCTAAAATGGGACATGTGAAACACGCTTCAAAACAGCGTCTGCGTATTGCTTTTTTTGAAAATCTTCCGGAAGGAAAAACGGCAAGTCAGGATGCCGAGACTTATAAAACACAAAAGGAAACAGCAGTTTTGCTGCAATCCCTTGGTCATCATATAGAGCAGATTCCATTTCCTATGGATGTGGATATCATGGTAAATCATTTTCTCAATTACTATGGCTTCTTCTCTTATATGATGTCACACTGGCCTCGGCTTGTCCTAAAAGGAAAAGTTGACCGAAGTTTGCTTGAACCTTTCACCACAGGACTTGCCGCACGTTTCAAAGCCAATGCGTTGAAACTGCCAACCAGCATAAGGGCGATGAAAAGAATTGGAACAGAATCAGAAAAATTGTTTCACAACTACGATGTGATCATGTCGCCAGTGTTGTCGCACAAGACACCTAAAATAGGTTATTTCTCTACCAAGCTTTCGTCTGAAGATGTAACCAAACGTGCAGTTGATTTTGCATCCTACACCGGACTGAATAATGTTACAGGAGCACCTGCCATCTCACTTCCTTTGGGTGTTGATAGCGAAGGAATGCCCCTAGGAGTGCACTTTTCAGCACCTTATGGTTTTGATAAACGATTAATTGAATTGGCTTACGAACTGGAAGAAGCTAAACCGTGGAGGTTTATTTACAATCTATTATTGAACAATAAATGATTTTTTTATAACTTTTTCCAAAGTCTTCGCCCCATTCGAATATAATGACTGTGTTAAATCACCAAATTCTACTGTATTATTATTTGCCTTGATATAAAACACATCCATTTTATTTTCTTTTTTGTTAAAGTGATAGGCTTTCTGTAATAATTTTCCGCCATTAAATTCTCCCCATTCATCAGTTTTTTCATTACTGGGTTTGTTTTCAACTGGTTTTTTAAAATAAATTGTTTCAATAAAAATTAAATCACTAATTGAGTTTATACTATTTAAATTTTTTATCAGTTTATTAGTCATTACTTTAGTTTGAAATCTATTGGGGGTTGTATCGTTAATACATTTTCTTAATAATATTTCAATAATGTCATCATATTCATATTTAGTATTGATGATTGACCTTTTTAAATCAAAATATTCTACTCTATAATTTGTCTCTTGATTAATGGTGCCGCCCTCAAAAGTTATTATCAACATATTTGTATCAAGTTTTTCGAACTGTTTCATGTAATAAAAACCAGATTTATCTGTTTTCATTTTTGCAATCGTATCATAATTTGTAAAAAGATAATCATTTTTTGAGCAATATTTATATGCCTCATATGCCACTAGATTATTGCTCTTTAATGTTTCAGCGTCAACAAAATATTGATTAGAATTAATCTCTTTTACAATTGAGCAAATTGGCTCAAGCAATGGAGAGGAATTGATATGTTTTGACAACTCTAATTCATTTTTTATTTTTTGGTTTGTTGGCTTATTGCTTTCATTGAATGGTCCATTGTTGCATGAAATTAGAAGTCCAATAAGTATTATCGATGATATAAATTTCATCCTCATTTTAATAATTTTTAGCAAGGTAAAGATTATTTGTTGAGATCCGCATACAACGGCCTCACCGTCTTATACATCTTCTTGTAAAAAGCCATACGCTTGTCATAAAACGCAAAGTTGTCCGGATTGGGCTGATACACTTTCTTCACTTTCAGTTTCGTTCTCATTTCGTCATAGCTCACCACACCCAGATTATTGAAACACATAAACGCAATGCCTTTGGTGTTGGCTTGTCGCGGTTCGTCCATCAGGTAAACGGGCACTTTCAAGGCATCTGCACAAATCTGCGCGGCTGTTTCCCACAAGGCACCGCCACCGGTGAAATGCACTTTCTCAATTTTGCGTTTCAGTATTTTCTCTTTTATCTCCAGCACCCATTTAAAATTCATGGCATACGATTCAAACACTGCGCGTATCATATCATTTCGTCTGGTGGAAGGACCAAGATTGATAAACCCGCCTTTCATATTCAAGTCCTGTTCAGGAAAAGTAGAACCAAATATCCAGGGCAGAAATACCACACCATTGCTGCCCACCGGTGATGCTGCTGCCATATCATCAGCGATCTTACCATAATGCGAATCGGTTTCTGCATTTATCCTTGAAAGGTCGTCCTCAACACGTAAAAAACTATGCATTAAATAATTCAGTGCTTTTGCTCCCGCACCTGCCTCGCCTACTAAAATATATTTGTTTGGAACTGGACTGCTCACCGAGTAGATACCATTCAGAATATCAATGATACGCTTATTGATTACCACGCCCGTGTTCAGTGTAGTTCCTATTTCTATCACGGTGTCGTAATCGCTGAATGCGCCACCGCCCAATATACATGCAGTGGTGTCCTGCATACCCGAAAACACTTTTACATTTTCAGAAAGGCCGAGGTGTTTAATAACCTCATCCGTTGGCTTTCCAAGGTTTTCACCAACGGGAACAACTTCCGGAAAACGGTTGATGTCCAATCCAAGATATTCCACCAAACCTTTGTCGTATGTACCTTTACTCCATGCTGCTTTCTTTATCAGCGTGTAAGCAAAGCCTGTATTTTCATTGGTTTGAAATTTCCCCGTCAGCTTCAGACTTAGAAAATCCGAAGGCTCTAACACCTTGTAGGTTTTTTTCCAGACCTCGGGCAATTCGTTTTTCAAAAGCAGCATGTGACTGCCTCCATCCACACCCGAAAGAATGGGAGGGATGCCCACCGAATACAGCCACTTCAGCAGCTTAAAAATATTGTAATCCAAAATAGACGGAAAGCCGCCCATTATTTTTTTGATGTGTTTGCTTGCCCTCGCATCTTCCCACATAATGGCGTTGTGAACGGCATTCCCCTGTTCATCCACCGGCACCGAAGTAAAATACTGTGAGCAGGTTCCTATCGCAACAATGTTGTTTGCTGTTTTCGATTCATCAATAACCTCTTTCGACAGTTGTAATATCTGTTTCCACCATCCTTCAGCATCCTGTTCTACGGCTTTTCCGCCTTGCGAATACTCACTATCAAAATGACCCGAACGGCTCGCCAGAATTTCTCCGTTCTGATTAACTACCGAAACCTTTGGTCCGCTTGAACCCAGGTCAATGGATAAAACGCATTTCAGATGGTCAGCCATAACAATATGTTAAAACGGGTAAGTGCTTTGTGTTACATCGGTATAAGCAGTCAGCATCGGCAGATACATCGAAGGGTCAATTTCCCTGCCCGCACCTCCATACATCGCTGCAGATTTCGGATCACCTTTCTGCACCTTTGCATATTCCACTGCCGCTTTCAAATCTTTTTCAAATGCTTCAACCAAGCCCGGATTTGTTACTTGCGGACCTGTAATGCAAAAATGGAATCCATCAGGATGTTGTTGCCCGTTCATTCTCCAGCCTTTGGTTTTCAGGTAATCATTCACGTGATAAATTTTAAAAACATCTGAACCGATGGCAGTAATAAACAATGAATCGCCAAACAGTTTCAATTCAGGAATAGAGCGCACTACATTCTTCAATCGCGTGTTCACTTCAAAGATTTGTTTCGCGCGTTTCATATAGCCTTCTTTTCCGTAATGCACCATCGCAGCCCAGGTAGCCGCAAACAATCCTCCCGATTTACTTCCGTTAAATCCGGTGGAGATATAAATCCCTCCCGGCCAGTCAACCTGACCGTAGTATTGGTAACGTCTCATCTCTTCGCTGCTGAAAAGCAATGTAGATGTTCCTTTCAGCGAGTAACCGTATTTATGCGTGTCGGCAGAAATAGCCGTAACCCCTGGCAAACGGAAATCAAACACCGGACACTTTATGCCCAAAGGTTCAGCCCATGCAAGAATAAATCCACCTAAACACCCATCCACATGCAAGCCAACATTGTGTTTCACGGCAATGTCCGAAAGCTTTTCAATCGGGTCAATAATGCCATGACCGTAGTTACCGGCAGAGCCAATAATCAACACGGTGTTGGGCGTTATCTTGCTTTCTATATCATTTACATCTGCCTGGTAATTCTCATCAACCTTAGCGGTAACAACTTTCAGGTTCAGGTAATGTGCCGATTTAAAAAACGCGGGATGTCCTGTAACAGGAATAATAATTTCAGGTTGTGTAATTCCTTTTTTGTCCAAACCCCACTCGCGGTGCGAGTAAACCGATTGATAAATACTGTCTGTTCCTCCTGTAGTTAACGAACCGCTTGCCTTCTGTGCAGGGTTGCGTTTGTTCACCGCATCACCGTTAAAAATATCCAGCGTCATGGCAATGATCTCGCCCTCGTATTTGGTAAGCGAAGGACACACATCGCGCTGTATTGAGTTCACCTGCGAGTAGTACGAAAACGCCTCATTCAGAAAATCATAATGGTCCTGATCGCCATGATAAAACGAGCCTGATATCTTTCCGCTTTTCCAGGGCGCACTTTCTATCGCGTGCATCTCGCGTATCTGTTTCATCACCTCTTCTTTTGATGATGATTTCTCCGGCATCTTATTATTAACCGTGTATTTATCACGGTAAGGAAACAGCGAATCCACCATCTCCTTGTTGCCGCGCATTTCGTTCAGTATCAGCTTTATTTTTTTCTCATCATCCATGCTGCGCTGCACAGCCCTTGCCAGTGCAGGCAGGTGTTTGGTAATTTTCTTTTCTATGTATTTTTTTATGCTCATGCTGCAAATGTAGAGAAATAGCATTTCTCTATATCTTTCTTTAAATGAGCACCGTATAAAAACATAATTTTAGCATCCTTAATTTTTACCGCACCGCACACATTGTGAAAACCGCACAGCACCAACTATTTCTGGAAAGATCCATTGCTGCGCTCCTCGCTGTTCTGCTTTCCGCGTTTTCGCTCTCCGCACAAATAACCAAAATTGAAGGCACAGTAAAAGACTTCGAATCAGGCGAGCCACTTCCCTTTGTAAACATCAGCTTTAAAGGCACCACTATCGGCACCGTAACCGATATTGACGGGATGTATTCACTTGAAACCGCTTTCCCCACCGACACCTTGCAGGCCTCTTTTGTGGGTTACCAAACCGATCAGGAAGCAGTAATAAAACAAGAAAGTCAGGAGATAAACTTCCTTATCATGAAAGATATCATCAGCCTCGAAGAAGCGGTGATACTCCCCGGTGAAAACCCAGCCGAAATACTCCTGCGCAAAATAATTGCCCGCAAAAAATACCACAACAAAGACCGCCTCGATTATTACGAATACGAAGTATATAACAAAGCACAGTTCGACATCAACAACTTTGACGAAAAATTCAAAGAGCGCAAAATCTTCAAAACCTTCGACTTCATATTCGACCATGTTGATACCTCCGATGTCAATGGAAAAGTTTATCTCCCTGTCTTTATCACCGAGTCGGTTTCAGACTTCACCTTCCGCAAAAACCCGAAGACCACCAAAGAAAATATCCGTGCCACAAAAGTATCCGGCATCGAAGACCAGAGCATTTCGCAGTTCATGGGCGATATGTATCAGAACATAAATGTATACGACAATTTTGTGTCTGTCTTTGGCAAAGGCTTCATAAGTCCTATAGCCGATTTTGGTTTACAGTACTACCGCTACTACCTGGTAGATAGTTTTTTTGTCGGCAACAAGTGGGCCTACAAAATGCAGTTCACCCCAAGGCGCAAATACGAACTTACCTTCAAAGGCGAAATGCTGGTACACGACAGCACCTTTGCCCTGCTTAAAGTAGACATGAATGTTTCCGAAAAGGCAAACGTTAATTACATCAACGAGCTATACATCAACCAGGAATTCGATAGGGTTCAAGACACCACCTGGATGCTTACCCACGACCGCCTGTTTGTAGATTTCATCATCAGCGATCGGGCCATGGGCCTCTTCGCAACCAAGACCACGGGCTATCGCAATTTCAAAATCAATGAACCCCGCAGCGATAAGTTTTATTCCAACCCCGAAAACATAACTGTTGAAAAAGGAGCAGAAGATAAAACAGAAGAATTCTGGAAACAGAATCGACACGACTCACTTTCACAAAAAGAAAAGACCATTTACTTTATTGCCGACACGGTAAAAAATTTACCCGCCTTCAAATCGTGGCTCAATGTTTTTACAACCATTGTAACCGGCTATAAAAAACTCGGCCCTATCGACCTTGGTCCTTATATCAGTCTGGTCAGCTTCAACCGTGTTGAAGGCTGGCGTTTCGGGCTCGGATTTAAAACCAATAATAAATTCAGCAAAAAGCTAAAGCTTAATGCACACGTTGCTTATGGCCTGCGCGACCAAAAGTGGAAATATGGCGGAGGCTTCCGTGTCTTTGTTTCTAAAAAACCGCGACAGATTTTCAGTTCGCAATACGAATACGATGTCGAGCAACTTGGTCTCAGCGCAGATGCATTTAAAGAAGATAACATCCTCGGCTCTTTTTACCGCAGGCGGCCATTTTTCAAACTCAGCTATGTGCAGGATGTTCGCGCCAATTATGAAGTAGAATGGTTTCACGGCTTCAGTAACCGCGTTAGTTTTGTACATCGTGAGTTGCAGTCAGCCACCGATAAAGTGGTTTATAATTTTGCTTCCGATGCCTACCCCGACCATCGTATCATTTCTTCAGAGGTACGTTTCTTCACCCGCTTTGCCTATCAGGAAAAGTTTATTGAAGGCGAGCTCAACCGACTAAGTCTTGGTACAAAATATCCTAAGCTTTCCCTCGAATATGCTTATGGAATCAAAGGCCTGTGGAATGGGCAATTCAAATACCACCGCTTAGTATTTACCATTGACGGCTGGGTACAAACCAATCCCATTGGTTGGATTGAGTATTTTGTGCAGGCCGGCAAAACATGGGGAAATTTGCCTTACCCAATGCTCTATATACAGCCCGGCAACGAAACCTATGCAACCGACAACTACTCCTTCAACATGATGAACCTCATTGAATTTGTGGCCGATGAATACGTAGCCGTTTTTGCCACTCATCACTTCAACGGATACTTTCTGAGTAAAATTCCGCTCATGCGAAGACTTAAGTGGCGCGAAGTGGTTTCGGCCAAAGCAGTTGCAGGCCGTATCTCGCAGGCAAACGTCAATATGATGATATTTCCATCCGACCTTTTTGCCCTCAACGGAATTTATGCCGAAACAGGAGTTGGTATCGAAAACATTTTTAAAATCTTCCGCATTGATGTCATGTGGCGTCTTACTCAACTAGACAATCCTAACATCCGCAAAATAGGTGTTCTGGGTAGTTTCACTTTTAATTTTTAGAATGATACTTTTGCCTTCATGATTCTCAGATTCCCAGCGCGTTTGGCGCGCCGATTCGGTGGCTCGATGACATTGACGGTGGCGGCACTCCGGACTTCGCCGTCGGTGACGCCGCCTACCATGAACCCACTCTCGGTCCGAACAC
>SXHM01000154.1 GCA_005773695.1 Bacteroidota bacterium | reverse complement strand
TTTCGGGAGCAATTACAGCTTTAGAAACTACACGGTAGATTTGCGGAAATACATCAGCGTTTATAAAGAAAATATTCTGGCACTCCAACTCTATGCAGAGCATGGAAACGGTACTATCCCTTTTCACATGCTTAGTTTAATGGGTGGTCCGCAACTTATGCGGGGTTTTTTTCAGGGGCGTTTCAGAGATAATAATCTTTTAGCTTTTCAGGCAGAGGCACGCATTCCTATCTGGAAAATATTTTCATTGGTAGCTTTTGGAGGTGTTGGTGAAGTAAGCACAAGCATCAATCTATTCGCGTTGAACAAACTAAAACTAACCGGTGGAGCAGGGATAAGAATGCGCTTGCTAAAAACACAGAAAGTAAACGTAAGAATTGATGCCGGCTTCGGGAAAGACAGCTATGGAATTTATCTTGATTTTTCAGAGGCGTTTTAGCAATGGGATAAACATTTCAGATTTTATTATGTTTGCACCCCTTATAATTTTTTCAATCAGTTAAATCTTTTTAAAATGTCACTGAATAAAATAGTTGAAATTCTTGGCAATGATGCCGACAACCTACTAAAACACGAATGTAAAACCGTTGACAAGAACACTCTCACCTTGCCCGGTGGCGATTTTGTTGACCGTGTTTTCCGCGACAGCAACCGAAGCAATCAGGTTCTACGAAGTATTCATGCGCTATATAATCATGGGCGTTTGGGTGGAACAGGCTATGTTTCAATCCTTCCGGTTGACCAGGGAATTGAACACAGCGCAGGCGCATCATTTGCTCCTAATCCTGCTTTTTTTGACCCCGAAAATATTGTAAAACTTGCCATTGAAGGGGGCTGCAACGCTGTTGCTTCAACTTTTGGCGGACTTGCATTGTGTTCAAGAAAATATGCTCACAAAATTCCTTTTATTGTAAAAATTAACCACAACGAGTTTCTTACTTACCCTAATAAATTTGACCAGATTATGTTTGGCTCTGTAGAAGAGGCCTGGAACCTAGGTGCAGTTGCCGTTGGTGCAACCATTTATTTCGGGTCTGAAGAATCTGGCCGTCAAATTGTCGAAGTAGCTGAGGCTTTTGAACGTGCTCATGAGTTAGGAATGGCAACTATTTTGTGGTGTTACATGAGAAATAATGGTTTTAAAAAAGACGGTGTTGATTATCACACCGCAGCAGATTTGACAGGACAAGCAAATCACCTTGGCGTTACCATACAGGCAGATATTATTAAACAAAAATTGCCTACCAATAATGGCGGTTACAACGCTTTGAATTTCGGTAAAACACATAAAAAGGTTTACAGTGATTTAAGTAGCGATCATCCGATTGATCTCACCCGTTACCAGGTGTTGAACTGCTACAGCGGGAAAATTGGCTTAATCAATTCAGGTGGAGCATCAACAGGTGCGGCTCAAAGCGATTTAACAGAAGCAGTTGCTACTGCTGTTATTAATAAAAGAGCAGGCGGACATGGCTTGATTTCAGGGCGTAAAGCCTTCCAAAAACCTTTTAAAGATGGTATCAGCCTGTTGAAGTCAATTCAAGACGTTTATCTTGAAAAAGAAATTACCATTGCATAATTAATGCCTGAAAAAGTAAGTTGGTTTAAACGTATTCGCGGGGGCATTACCACCTCAACACGGGAGAAGAAAGAAGCTCCTGAGGGATTGTGGTATAAATGTTCTTCGTGCAAGCATATAGTTGACACCAACGACAATGCAGCGCATTTATGGGTTTGTCAGAAATGCAACCATCATCAACGCATTGGTTCAAAAGAATACTTCGGGATATTATTCGATGAAGGCAAATACAAAGAGGTAAATGCTAACCTTGCTTCTGCAGATCCACTTAACTTTTCAGATACACAAAAATACACCGAGCGTTTAGCCGCTTCAGAAAAGAAAACAGGCTTAAAAGATGCAATATCCACTGCCACAGGAAAAATTGAAGGTTTAGAAACAATGGTTGCCTGCATGGATTTCACCTATATAGGCGGCTCAATGGGTGCTGTGGTAGGCGAAAAAATATCACGAGCCATTGATTGCTGCATAAAGAAAAAAATGCCTTTGATTATCATCTCAAAATCAGGAGGAGCAAGAATGATGGAAGCTGCTCACTCGCTGATGCAGATGGCTAAAACATCCGTTAAACTAGCACAATTGGGCAAGGCAAAAATTCCTTACATATCCTTAATTACTGACCCCACAACCGGTGGAGTTACGGCATCTTATGCCATGCTGGGTGATTTAAATATAGCTGAGCCGGGGGCTTTAATCGGCTTTGCCGGTCCGCGAGTGGTAAGAGAAACAATAGGAAAAGACCTGCCTAAAGATTTCCAGACCTCTGAATTCCTTTTGGAACATGGGTTTCTCGACTTTATAGTAGAGCGCAAGAACCTCAAAAGCAGGTTGGCTCAGACCTTAAAATTCTTTGCAGCTTAAATTTTTTCCAAGTTGTTGGCTGTTAGGAATAAATTTCTACCTTTGCCGCCCTACAAAACGAAAAATAAACAAAGAAGCAAAAAAGACGCAACATGTATTTGACAAAAGAAAAGAAACAAGAAATTTTCAAAAAGCACGGTAAATCTGCCAAAGACACCGGCTCTACCGAAGGGCAGGCAGCATTATTTACACTTCGTGTGAATCATCTGACCGAACACCTCAAAAAAAATCCTAAAGATTTCGGCACGCAACGTGCACTTGTAAACTTAGTAGGCAAACGTACCAGCCTGCTTGGATACCTCAAGAACAAAGATATTGAGGCTTACAGAGAAGTTATCAAGAAACTCAAAATAAGGAAATAATTTCCTCAGATAATTGAAAAAAGGCAATTCTATAATTGCCTTTTTTCGTTATTTATTCATTTCGGTCAGTGTGATAATAACACCTGAACAATTAACATTCTAATAAATTAACACGTGAATATACAAACACAAACTATAACAATGGCCGATGGAAAAACCATCACCATTGAAACCGGCAAACTTGCCAAACAGGCTGATGGTTCAGTTGTCCTGAAAACCGGAAACACCATGCTGCTTGCTACCGTTGTTTCTAACAAAGAAGCAAAACCTGGAACCGATTTTTTACCACTTTCAGTTGATTATCAGGAAAAATATGCTGCCGTAGGAAGATTTCCAGGAGGCTTTTTCAAACGCGAAGCCCGTTTGTCTGAATACGAAATTTTGATTTCTCGTATTGTTGACCGCGCATTGCGTCCTCTTTTCCCGAATGATTACCATGCTGATGTGCAGGTAATGATTTCACTGATTTCTTCGGATACAGATATTCTGCCGGATTCATTTGCAGGACTTGCAGCTTCAGCGGCAATCAGTGTTTCAGATATTCCTTTTCAAGGACCAATCTCTGAAGTGCGTGTTGCTAAAATTGACGGAAAATATGTTGTAAATCCGCTTCGCTCTGAAATGGAGAAAGCAACGCTTGATATCATTGTTGCAGGTTCACTGCATGACATCAACATGGTGGAAGGTGAAATGAAAGAGGTTTCGGAAGAAGAAATGATTGAAGCCATTAAAATTGGTCACGAAGCCATTAAATTACAATGCCAGGGGCAAATTGAACTTGCTTCGCGAGTTGAGAAGAGCAAAGTAAAAAGAACTTACAACCACGAGGAAAACGACTTTGACCTGAAAGATCAGATTGCAAAAGCAACCTACGATAAATGTTATGCTGTTGCAAAAACAGGCAACCCTAATAAAACACAACGCAAAGAAGCTTTTGATGCTATTAAAGCAGAGTTTGTAGCAACACTTACTCCCGAAGATGCATTAGCTAAAAAAGCATTGATTGGTAAATATTTCCATGATGTTGAGAAAGATGCGGTTCGTGATTCAGTATTGAACGAAAGAACCCGTTTAGATGGACGTAAATTAGATGAAATCCGTCCTATATGGAGCGAGGTAGATTATCTCCCTTCAGCGCATGGTTCTGCTATTTTCACAAGAGGTGAAACTCAGTCTTTAACTACCGTTACATTGGGTAGCAAACAAGACGAACAAATTATTGATGGTGCTGTGTTTGAAGGAAAAAACAACTTTCTTTTGCACTACAATTTTCCATCTTTCTCAACCGGTGAGGCAAGACCTAACCGTGGTGTTGGAAGAAGAGAAGTAGGTCACGGAAATCTGGCTATGCGTTCATTGAAACAAGTGTTGCCAAGTTCAGAAGAAAGCCCTTACACAGTGCGTGTGGTTTCTGATATTCTGGAATCAAACGGTTCTTCGTCACTGGCTACTGTTTGTGCAGGAACTCTGGCACTGATGGATGCAGGTATTAAATTGAAAAAACCGGTTTCGGGTATTGCAATGGGACTGATTGCTAACAGCGCAGGAAAATATGCGGTGCTTTCTGATATTCTAGGTGATGAAGATCATTTGGGAGAGATGGACTTTAAAGTTACCGGAACAAAAGACGGTATCGTTGGGTGTCAGATGGATTTGAAAGTAGATGGTTTATCCTATGCAGTTTTGGCGGAAGCATTGCAACAGGCAAAACAAGGTCGCTTGCACATTTTGAATGAAATGGGCAAAACCCTTTCTTCTCCTCGTGAAGATTACAAACCACATGCTCCGCGTGTAGTGAAAATGACTATTGCTAAAGACTTCATCGGTGCGGTAATCGGGCCGGGAGGAAAAGTGATACAGGAAATGCAGCGCGAGACAGGTGCTACTATTTCTATTGAAGAAGTAAATGGAATGGGTATCATTGATATTCTTGCCGTAAACAAAGAAGCAATTGATAAAGTAGTTGCCAAAATCAAAGGCATTACTGCAACACCGGAAGTAGGTGATATCTACACCGGAAAAGTTAAGTCAATTATGCCTTTTGGCGCTTTTGTAGAAAT
>SXHM01000153.1 GCA_005773695.1 Bacteroidota bacterium | reverse complement strand
TATGAGTATTTCAACGATGCACTGAACGCAGCTTTGAAAATAAACAATTCCAAACTTATTCAGGAAGGGCATTACAATCTCGGAAACTGCCTTAACTGGATGGAAGATCACAACAATGCTTTTCTGCATCTTGAAAAAGCAGCTGCAATTAAAACCTCAGATGATTTAATTGGAAAAAGAATATACGGCAGCACTGCTATTCTGCTGTATAAGATGAAGGACTATCAGCGCTCACTTGATTATTTTAACACAGCTTTAGAACTGAACGACAAAACGAATAAAGATATTTCGTTCAGAGCCAGCATACTGAAAAGTATGGGATACGCCTATTTCCTTTCAGGGAAATTGAATAAAGCATTAGAATGCCTAGATGAAGCACTGCAAATTGCATTAAAGCTTGAACAAAAGAACACCATTGCTATTATACATGAACATTATGCTATTATTTATGAGAGCTCAGGGGATTACAAGAAGGCGTTGGAACATCTGAAAAAGAACAAAGAGTTTGAGGGAATTATTGTAAATGAAAATATAAAATTTAAAACTCGAGAGCTTCAGAAAAAATTTGACATATCCGAGTCTCAAAAAGAAAAAGAAATCTTCCGTTTAAAGAATATTGTTTTAGTAAATGCTAATGATGAGATTTCCCGGCAGAAAATTGAATTGGAAGAAAAGAACCGCAACATTACTGATAGTATTTTTTATGCCGGTCGTTTACAGAAAGCCATTCTTCCTCCCGAAAATTTATTGAATAAATATTTTGAAGAAGCTTTTATTTTCTTTCAGCCCAAAGATATTGTAAGTGGTGATTTCTACTGGTTCTCGGGAAAGAACGAACACTTTGTTTTGGCAGCCGTTGATTGCACGGGACACGGAGTTCCCGGTGCACTGATGAGCATGATGGGTAATAATTTTTTAAGCAGCATTGTAGAAACCGAAGGCAAAACCAACCCTGCCGAAATTCTGCAGGAAATGAATAAACGCACCAAAGCTTCTTTGCAAAACAAAGAAGCCAGCGTTACTGCTAATGATGGAATGGATTTGGCATTGTGCAGCATTGACTTTAAAAATAACACCCTGTATTATTCAGGGGCTTATCGCCCATTGGTGTTTATTAGAAATGGACAACTGAGCGAAATAAAAGCAGACAAACACAGCATTGGAGGCATTTCTGAATTTGACACCACTTTTACTCTGCACCAACTTAACATACAAAAAGGCGACACCTTTTACATTTACTCAGATGGTTATGCCGACCAGTTTGGCGGACACAAAAACCGCAAATACATGGCAGGAAAACTGAAAGAGTTTCTGGTTGAAATTTCAGCTAAGCCCATGAATGAACAGCAACAACTGCTTGCTGTCAATCATTACAATTGGCGAGGTGCCAATGAGCAGGTTGATGATTTATTAGTGATCGGGTTCAGGTTTTAAACCCTGCTTTTCTGTTTTTATTTACCTTTCCAACAAATTAATTCTGATGAAAAAAGTATTACTCATTCTGCAGTCTGCATTCTTAATTCTGAATTTCTCATTCGCCCAAAACGCCTGGCTAAGCGTCCCACTTGCCAAAGCTTTAAGCGAAGGAAATGCTGACCAAACCTATTTTAAAGTCAACATTATTCTTAACGAAAAAGTAAATCTTGATTCGTTACAAACCATTTTCAGAATGCAGCAAACACCTTTGGATGTGCGTGCAAAAACTACCATTAACCTGCTAACTGCAAAAGTAAACGCTACTCAAAAAAACATAACCAGCTACCTGCAACAGCACCAAACAAACAATATTACACAGCTCTGGATTTGTAACCTTATTATTGCCGAACTGAAAGGAAAGAACATCACTCCCCTACTCCAGTTTAGCGAAATTGAACACATTGAGTTGGCAAGCGAACAAACCGTAAAGCCCATCGACTTTAAGAAATCAACCGCATCTGCACCTAAATCCATCAATGGCCGCGAACCGGGTTTAAACGCTATTGGCGCACCTTTTATGTGGAACTTAGGCTACACCGGGCATGGCCGCAGAATGTACAGTGTTGATACCGGCTGTTGGCCGCAGCACCCTGCCATCGGCAGCCGATTTCTTGCCAACTTTTTGCCCATGGAACAATGCTGGTTTGCTTACGACAGTCCCCTGCCGGCAGACAAAAGTAGCAGTCACGGTACACACATTTTAGGAACTACATTAGGTTTAGATGCCGCTAATAACGATACTATCGGTTCGGCATTTAATGCCTACTGGATTGCCACCGACCCTATTGTTCAAAACCCTGCCGACATAAAACCTATTTCAGAACTGATGTTGGCTTTTCAGTTTGCCATGAACCCCGATGGCGATACCGCCACCACCGATGATATTCCTGATGCTATCAACAATTCATGGGGGATAGAATCAAACCAACAGGCCGATACGCTCTGCATAAGTTTTGTATCGGATGTTTTTATTGCAGTTGAAACTGCAGGTATTGCTTCTATCCATTCAGCCGGAAATAATGGTCCGGGTATAGCTACCATAGGGAGACCGGCATTTATAAGTCCCAGTTTAGTGAATGTTTTTGCAGTGGGTGCTGTTGATGCAGAAGATGTAAATTATACCATTGCGGGCTTCTCAAGTCGCGGCCCCTCGTTTTGCGGTGGCGGTGGCTCTATTGAAATAAAGCCCGAAGTTTCGGCTCCGGGTGTTAATGTACGTTCGTGTGTGGGTCAGGATGATTACGATAATTATGACGGAACCTCCATGGCATCACCCCATGTAACGGGTGCTGTGTTATTGCTCAAAGAAGCGTTTCCGTTTCTGCCGGGCGAAGAACTTAAATACGCACTCTATAATTCTGCCATTGATTTAGGCGATGCAGGTGAAGACAATATCTACGGAATGGGCATAATAAATCTAGAAGCAGCTTACAATTATTTATCACAAACATGGTCGCCTGTTCCGCCACAAAACAACACCTATGATATTGCAATATCGCAGATTAGTTCGCCTGCTGACGGAGGTTTTACCTGCAATGAAAATTTTACTCCGCAGATAGTTATAAAGAACACGGGTGACAGCACATTAACCGATGCAACTGTTTATTACAGCATCAACGGAGGTACAGAATCAACCTACTCATGGAGCGGAATTCTTTTAGTAGACCAAACACAAAGCCTTACGCTTCCTGCACTGCAATTCAACGGAACAGGTAACGTTGAATTTATGGTAAGGGCCGAACTGAACGACACCATCAATGAATACGATTACATCAATAACCGAAGAATTTCACGCTTCAACTATCGTCAATCGGTTTCACTTCCTTTTTGGAAGATTTTGAAGACGGTATTTCACCTGCAGTTTGGTACATTAATAATCCAGATTTTGATTTAACATGGGACACTGTTACATCCTCTGGTCTTGGCTGGGAAAGCTATGCAGCTTACATGCCTTTTAGCAGCGAAATAAGCAACAACCGTGTGGATGAACTCATCAGCCCTGTGTTTGATTTAACAGGAACAGATTCTGTTACGCTGCGCTTTGATATGAGTTATCAACATAAGCACCCTTCACTCAGCGATACCGTAACCATTTATGCAAGCACCAATTGCGGAGCAAGTTTTCCTTACAAAATCTGGAAAAAAGGAGGTGACACACTTAGCACCTGGGACGATAACACCAACAATTTTGTCCCCTCGCTTCCTGAACACTGGCGTGAAGAAGTAGTGAACATCTCGCAGTTTGCAGGCGAAAACCTGTTACTGAAATTTGCAGGCAAAAACAGGCGCGGAAATTATTTCACCCTTGATAATATCTGGATTTATAACGGTAATAAACCTGCTTCCATTGCAGAAGAAACGCCTTTTGAGTTATCGGTTTATCCTAATCCTGCGGGAGATTATGTTACGGTTGAAATTGTCACCCTGAGCGCTTCCGATAGCTATCGGAACAAAGGGGCTAACAATAACATTCAGTTAATTAACCTTATGGGGCAAATTATTCTTGAAACGAAAACAAGCAGTTACAAAACAATACTTGATATTGCTAGTCTTTCTTCCGGAATCTATACGCTGCATTATTCCTCTGAAAAGGGTAGCCGTTATTTTAAACTGATAAGACGCTGATTATCCTTTATCATTAAAAACCCAGAACTGCTCCTTATTTTCAGATGAGTTGTTCTGCGATAACTTATCCGGTATCAGCACTAGAGCCTGAATAAAAAGCACCATCAACAGGGCTGATAAAATTTGTAGAGTTTTTTTCATGAC
>SXHM01000014.1 GCA_005773695.1 Bacteroidota bacterium | reverse complement strand
TTCATCGTGTAATACTAATGATGAAAATGATCTTACCGATAATCTTGTAGGCACTTACGTTGGCGAAATTCATGTTTTGCCTTCCACCAATGTTTCTAATTACTCGGTTGTTGTAACACGTGTAAATGACACCCGTGTAAAAATGACGCCACAAGACAATCAGGCGTCAACATGGGAACTGGACATTGTTGAAAATTCTTCAACATCCTATACCTGTGCAGAATGTGGTGCAACACAATTAACATTTGATCTGAGCCATAGTCCTAATACAATTGCTTATGACTATAATAATGCAGAGCAGTTCAGCGGTTTAAAGCAGTAAGGCGTGATTTTAAACAATAGTTTTACTTTTACGTCAATCTTTTTTAATTGCCTTGAAAAAACTATTCCTTCTCGGAATCATTCTTAGTGCTTTTAACAGCACCATAGCTCAGGTTATTAACCCCGCCATGCTGGATACATCGGCATCAGTTCGCCTTGGAAAATTTTCACTTGGTGCATATGTAGATGCATATTTCTCTGCTGATATTAATGAATACAAGTCGGGCAACCGTCCTTACTTTGTTTCTTCAGCTCGCAGAAAAGAGGTAAACATCAATCTGGCTTATATGGATGTGCGCTTCAATGGTGAGCGTGTTCGTTTGCGTGTTACTCCCGGATTTGGAACTTATATGGCAGCAAATTATGCTGCCGAACCTGCTGAACTTCGTTTTTTGGTAGAAGCCAATGCAGGAATTTGTCTTAGTAAAAAGCACGGTATCTGGCTTGATGCAGGAGTAATAGGTTCGCCATACACGAATGAAAGTGCAATTTCAAAAGATCATCTTATGTATTCGCGTTCACTTTCTGCTGAGTATGTTCCTTATTACTTGTCGGGTATTAAATTATCATTGCCGGTTTCAAAAAAAGTAACAATATACCTCTATGGACTAAACGGCTGGCAGAAAATAAGAGTTGGTGAATACGCTGGGGCTGCCGGAACTCAATTAGAAATTAAATTGAACGATAAAATGCTCTTCAACTGGAATACCTATATAGGCAACGAACGCACAAGTTCAATTGATACTAAACGCATGCGCTATTTTTCTGATGTGTATTGGGTATATAACCACAAGAAATTTTCTGCTACTTCCTGTGCATATATTGGCTTGCAAAACTATGCAGACAAAAGCAGTAACATATGGTGGCAGGCAAATTTTATAGCTCGCTATCGTTTTCATCAGGTATTTTCAGTCTCTGCAAGAACCGAGTATTTTTCTGACCCAGATCAAGTAATGATAGTTCCTCTTAATAATGTTGGAGGTACAGGTATCTTCAGTGCCGGACTTTCCACCTGCTTTCATATTGATGAACATGCCCTTGTAAGACTCGAAGGCAGGTATTTTAATGCAACCGAAAAAATTTACAATAACCAAAATTCCGAAGCAATTAATAAAAGCATAATGCTTGTTGCGAATATTACAGCTTGGTTCTAGTTTAGTTTACTCTTAAGTCCTGTTATCTGCTTAAAATATGCTGCCAAAGATGATTCTACAGCGATAATGTAACCTTAAGCCATTTAATCTTGTTTAAATGCGCGTATAATTTTACAATAAACACTCAATGAAAAAACTATTTCTCACCATTATTGCAGCCGGATTTAGTATCGCTTCGTTCGCACAATCGTTTGAAGGTGTAATTGATTTTCGCAAAACCAATGGCGTAGAAAAGGTTTATTATAGCTATTCTGTAAAAGGCAACAAAGTGTGTATTGACGAAAAAAGTGAGGATGGAAAAAACATAATAGCCACTCTTTTGGTTGACCTTAGTTCAAAAGAAATACTTGCTCTTAGCCATGACCGTAAATTGTACATGAAACGTGAAGCTAAAACAACAGAACGTGTTGCGGGTTCACCAAAAGTTATTCGTTCAGGAAACCACCGCTTTATCAGTGGAAACGATTGCGAACAGTGGCGCGTGAAAAATGAAACTGAAAACACTGAAATAAGCTATTGGGTTACAAAAGGAAACTACGACTTTTTTCTTCCCCTGCTGGGTGTGTTAGGTCGTAAAGACCGTTTTGCAATGTATTATCTGGCTATTCCGGATCGTGAAGGTTACTTTCCTGTTGATGCTGTTGAACGCGATACACAAAGAAATGAGAAAGCTAGATTGGAAGTGATTCAGATTTCAGAGAAAAAACTTGACAACAACCTTTTTGTTGTTCCTAACACGTATATGCAAATGGAGAACTAATCTCCTCGCATGATCTTACTCCGCAGACTTTTTGGAATTCTCTTGATTGCGGTTGCAATCGTTTTAGTTTTTTCCATCATTGTAACCTTTTCATCTTTGGTTGCATACTTTGCATTACTTTATACTTGCCTTACCGAGCCCTGTGATGGCGACAGGTTTAAAGACATTTTCTTCGGAATTATAACCTATCTTTTTATGGGTGCTATGATTTATTACCTTGGCAGAAGAGGCCTGTTTATGTTAATTTCCCCAAAACCAGAAGAGCCAGAACCATCAGCAACTCTGGACGGATCCGATTTTTCGCATAGAAAGGAAAGCACAAATTATTTTCAGACCAGATACGGATATTGCCACCTGCTTCCCGACAGAATACTCTTCACAAATTCAAAAATTATAGGTGATATCTCTGCATATAAAGAAGGAAACAAAATTATTGGCGCATTGGTTTTGCAATTAACCTTGTTTTGTGCCATGATTGTATATTTTTTCACTGAAGCTTTGAAAGGAGATTTTTGGCAAATGCTCACTCCGGCAATTGTTGCAATTATTTCCCTGTTCTCACTTTTCAACTCACTCAGAATCTCAACTACAGCAATAATTATGCGTGATAAAATTAGTTCTGTCAACTTTGTAAAGGGTATCCCCTATATGATTACACCGCACTTTGTAATTTGGTTTTATAATAGTAAGAACCATAAGAGAAAACGTATTGTTACTCTTTTTGATAATGCCGAAAAAAGCAGCAGCGAGGCATTGCTTGTATTCCGCAATGCCTCGCTGCCTGTTGATGAGAAGTAAATTATTTCGCTTCTAAAAACGTTTGTACTAATCCGAAGTAGGCATCTTTATCAGTGTTGTAGGTATCAGCAGCGCCAACGCCTTTTATCATTTTATACTGAGTAATGCTTTTCTTAAGTTTGGATAATTCTTTCATATCATCAGGAGTAATAACATCATCCTTTTCGCCCGAAATAAGAAGAATGCCATACAGGTGCGATCCTTTTTCAGTCAGCGCAAAGAAAGGCTCCATAAAAAATTTGTTGTAGCCGATAGGAACAATTAAATCTTCACTTCTTTTTGCTTTCACAGCAGCTTTGTAGGTTTCTAATTTCAAAAAAAGAGTATCAGCTATTACCTTGCGAACATCTGTTCTGTTAGCAGCAGCAGCTAATAACAATGAAGCGCCAATTCCCTTTCCGTAAAGATTGCTTGACATGCTGGCGTGATTTTTTTTCACATGATCCATTACCGCTTTCACATCTTTCTCAAATTGCGGGTAGCAAATCATTTTAGGATTGATTTTAAAATCATCGCTTTTGCCGAAACCGCGGTAATCAAATGCAAGAACGTGATAACCCAATGAAGTAAATTTTGTAATCAGTTCAATATTATCAGCCATATTGCCATCACCGTCATCTGCAATTATAATAGCTTTTGCTCCTGATTTATTTTGTGGTTTAAACCACCATGCATGCAGACTTACACCATCTTCAGTGGTTATTTTCTTTTCTTCATACTCAATTCCATACTCGTCAGGAGTAACAGCATACTCACGCACAGGGTTTAATGCAAAAGCAGAAACAGCAGCAACAGAACAAAAAAGTGATAAAATAATTTTCTTCATGATTTTTATAAAAAGGTTAAACGTT
>SXHM01000152.1 GCA_005773695.1 Bacteroidota bacterium | reverse complement strand
TTTGGGTGAAGACTTTGTTGAGTTCTTAGGTTATAATCCACTTCTGCCTTCAATTGATGTGCGCCTTAAAGCAGATTACGCCAACCCAGATAGCCTTACAAAAATGGAAACCGAACTAATGCAAGACCCGAAAGTTCATGAAGTCTATTATCAGAAATCATTAGTAGAAGTAATCAACCGCAATGTGCGCAAAATGGGTTTTGTTATTTTAATTTTCTGCGGACTGCTAAGCATTGTAGCCGTTGCGCTAATCAATAACACTATCCGCCTTTCAGTCTATTCAAAACGATTTATCATTAAGAGTATGCAACTGGTTGGCGCAACCCAGGAATTTATCCGCAAACCATTTGTAATTACCGGAATTATCAGAGGCCTGGTTGGTGCAGGAATAGCAAACATCATGTTGTTGTTAGTAATTCTATTTGTCAGAAACTCTGCACCTGAGCTTTTTGCATTGCAGGAATTTGTGATTACTGCAATATTGTTTACGGGTGTGATTGCAGCCGGTGCGCTTATCTCATGGCTTTCCACTACTTTCGCAGTCCGCAAATATTTGAAACTGAAAGGAGACGATTTATATTATTAACAGACTAACAACTAAAACAATGGCTAAAGAACTTGACAACAAAAAATCCGACCTTGCTTTCGGGAAAGAAAATTATATCCTGCTCTTGGTAGGTCTTGGATTTATAGTAACAGGTTTTATTCTAATGACAGGCGGTGGTTCTGATGACCCGAATGTTTTCAGCGAAGAGATTTTTTCGTTCCGCAGAATTACACTTGCACCAATTGTTGTTATCACAGGTTTTGTGATTGAGATTTTCGCAATCATGAAAAAACCGAAAGACTAATTTCCTTTGTCTTTTCTCGAAGCACTTATTCTCGCCATCGTTGAAGGGATAACCGAATTTCTTCCGGTTTCCTCAACAGGACACATGATTATTGCCTCTGCATTCATGGGCATTAACGAGAGTTCGTTCGTTAAAATTTTTGAAGTCAACATTCAGTTCGGAGCAATTCTTTCGGTGGTTGTACTCTATTGGAAACGTTTCTTTCAGTCACTTGATTTTTATTACAAACTGTTAGTTGCCTTTATTCCTGCTGCTATCATTGGTTTTTTGTTGGGCGATTTTATTGACAGTCTTTTAGAAAACGTTTGGGTTGTGGCTTCTTCCTTATTGATCGGTGGTGTTATTCTTTTATTTGTTGACAAATGGTTTCAATCATCAAACGAAGAAAAAGTAGATTACAAGAAAGCATTGTTTATCGGCTTTTTTCAGTGCATAGCCATGATACCTGGTGTTTCTCGCTCTGCTGCAAGCATCATTGGCGGAATGGCGCAGGGTCTTAACCGCAAGACTGCTGCAGAGTTTTCTTTCTTTCTTGCCGTGCCTACCATGTTTGCCGCTTCAGCATATAAAATGCTGAAAGGCTACAAAGAAATTACCACTGACAATTTAGATATTCTTCTTTTCGGCAATCTGGTAGCCTTTATTGTTGCAATGCTTGCAATCAAATTTTTTATCTCCTTTCTTACCAAATACGGCTTCAAAGTTTTCGGATGGTATCGGATTATTCTGGGTGTGATTCTGCTGGTTCTGCTGGCTTTGGGCTACGATTTAAGAATCATTTGATGCCTGTCAATTACCGCGAAGGCGCAGTTATTATTATCAACAAACCTTTGGGTTGGACTTCATTTGATGTAGTGCATAAAGTGCGCAACCTGATTAAACATCTCCCCGCTTCAACTTCTAGCCTCCAACCTACGATTACAAAACTCAAAGTTGGCCATGCAGGAACACTTGACCCGCTTGCAACAGGTGTTTTAATTATCTGCACAGGAAAAGAAACTAAAAATGCTGATAAATACCAGGCAGACGAAAAAGAATACACCGGAACGTTTTCCATAGGTGCTACAACTCCTTGTTATGATCTGGAAAAACCTATTGACCAATGGTTTCCCACCGATCACATTACTGATGAAAATATATATGCTGCTACTCAGCAGTTTTTAGGAGAAACAGAACAACTTCCTCCAATTTTTTCTGCACTAAAAGTAGAAGGCAACCGTGCTTACGACCTTGCCCGTAAAGGCAAAGAAGCCAAGCTGGAACCCCGTAAAATAATCATCTCTGAATTTGAAATTACAGCTATCCACAAGGAAGAGAAACTCATAAAAGCAGATTTTCGGGTGGTATGCAGCAAAGGCACTTATATCCGCTCCCTTGCCTTTGATTTTGGCAAAGCATTAAACTCCGGTGCCTACCTCGAGAATCTGTGCCGCACCCGTTCTGGAAATTTCAGGCTTGAAAATGCCATTTCCATGGATGATTTTAAACAAAATTTAACTGTAACTGTTGAGTAATAAACAGTTTGTGAAATTTTTCCGCCATCGGCATTTTCTTGTATTATCTTCGCACCCCTTTTAAAAAATTATTCACCTTTTATTAAGCCGTAACTTAAAAATGAAATTATCCCAGTTTAAATACAAATTCAACAACGACCTTATTGCTATGCACCCTGCTAAAAACAGGGACGAAGCCCGCCTCATGGTATTGAACCGTGCAAAGAAAACAATCGAGCACAAAATGTTCAAAGATGTTAAAGATTACTTCAAAGATGGCGACACCATGATATTGAACAACACCAAAGTTTTCCCTGCCCGTCTTTACGGAAACAAAGAAAAAACAGGTGCAAACATTGAAGTATTTTTGCTGCGCGAATTGAACCGCGAAAGCCGCCTGTGGGATGTTTTGGTTGACCCTGCCCGTAAAATCCGTATCGGAAATAAATTGTATTTCGGTGATGACGATTCATTAGTTGCCGAAGTAATTGATAACACCACTTCACGCGGAAGAACTTTGCGTTTTCTGTTTGACGGTGAATATCCTGAATTTAAAAAAACTATTGAAGCATTAGGACAAACCCCACTTCCAAAATACATCAAGCGCAAACCTGAAGAAGATGATAAAGACCGCTACCAGACGGTATTTGCAAAACACGAAGGTGCTGTAGCTGCTCCAACTGCAGGTCTGCACTTCAGTCGCGAATTATTGAAACGCCTTGAACTCAAAGGGGTGAATTTCGCAGAAGTAACTTTACACGTTGGGTTGGGAACTTTCCGCCCTGTGGAAGTAGAAGACTTAACCAAACACAAAATGGATTCAGAGCAGATAATCATCTCTCAGGAAGCCTGTGACATCATCAACAAATCAAAAGATAACAAGAAAAGAGTGTGTGCAGTTGGTACAACAGTGATGCGTGCCATTGAATCATCCGTAGCTACCACCGGTCACGTAAAACCTTATGATGGCTGGACCAGCAAATTCATTTTCCCTCCTTATGATTTCAGCGTTGCAAACTGTATGATCACTAACTTTCATACACCGCAATCAACACTGCTGATGATGGTTTCGGCATTTGCAGGTTTTGATTTCCTGATGGAAGCATACAAACAAGCAGTAAAAGAAAAGTATCGCTTCTTCACTTATGGAGATGCGATGTTGATACTCTAATCATTCACTAAATTAAACTTTGCAAAAACCTTTACTTACCACTGTAAAGGTTTTTGCATTTTTTAACAAACCCTAATTCGCTTCAAATCCTATCTTTGGTTCTTCAACATTATTCTTTCGGATGAAAAAACTATTACTCACATTCTGCTTATTACTTGCTGTCTTCTGCCAATTTTCTTCCGCACAGGAAACTTTTCCAATAAACGGAACGCGCGAAAACAACAAGCTATACTATGCG
>SXHM01000151.1 GCA_005773695.1 Bacteroidota bacterium | reverse complement strand
TGTTGAATAAAAATTCAGGAAATGAAGGACAATCATCACAAAAACTTTCTACCGAAAAAGCTTACAACGAACTGCGTCATAAGCTGGGCTTTGATTTACCGTTGTTTTATTTTTCATTCACCAACTCCACCTCAAGCGATACGCTGCACCGCATTCCTAAAAAAGCACACCGCGAAAACCTTGACCGCCTTTCATCAACTTATGGAAACTGGAGCGATGTTGCAGCTTATTACGAAAGCCTTAGAAGTTTTGAGAATGCTGTTTTTGCTATTGAGCGCAACGATTCAAATGCAATTGCATTAAACGGAATTAAAGAACGCATCAACGATTTGTATAAAACATATGAAGAGCAAAGATCAGCAGTTTATTTTTCAGACATTGAAAAAATATATGCTTCATCTCCGGATCTTACTTCCTCCAAAATCGGGTTTGAAAAAACAAGAGCAGATTATTCAGCTATGCTGAAGAACCAAAATGAGTATACAAAATACATTCCTGCTCTTCATGTTTATGGTTTTGAAAATCAATACCACCGCTGGATAACCAATTTTATAAAAGGTGATTTCGGAATTTCATATCAGGACAAACGCCCGGTTTGGTCGGTATTGAAAGATGCACTTCGCTGGACGGTATTGCTCAGCACTGTTTCTATTTTTCTTGCTTACATACTGGCTATTCCAATCGGTGTTATGTCGGCAATAAAAAAAGGAACTTTGCAGGAAAGAGCGACTACCACAACCCTATTCATTTTATACTCACTGCCTTCATTCTGGATTGCAACCATTCTTATCATCTACTTCTGTGGAGGCGATTACTTAGATTGGTTTCCCGCTTTCGGGTTGGGTACATTACCGCCTGATGCACCTTTTACAGATCGTTTTATGGAAACGGCTTACCATTTAATTCTTCCGATTTTCTGTTTATCTTATGGATCATTGGCCTACATCTCTCGCCAGATGAGAGGCGGAATGCTGAATGTAATAGGACAGGATTATATCCGAACAGCGCGCGCTAAAGGTCTTGAAGATAAAAAAGTGGTGTGGAAACACGCTTTCCGCAATTCGCTTTTACCAATTCTTACTTTGTTTGCCAATATATTTCCGGCAGCTATTTCGGGCTCCTTTGTAATTGAATTTATTTTTTCAATTCCGGGAATGGGAATGACTTCGCTTCAGGCTATTAATGCCCGCAACTATCCTATTGTTTTTACTGCGGTTATGTTTACCGCCATTCTTACTTTAATCGGAACGCTGGTAGCTGACATGTTATATGCAGCAGTTGACCCACGTATTTCTTACTCGTATAAAAAATGAGCTCGACTGAAAAAGAAATAAGAACAGTTTCTGCTGCCGACCAGAGTTTCTGGGCAAATGTAAAACGTCAATTCAGAAAAAATAAACTCGCAGTTTATTCACTGCGGTTTATTTATATG
The DNA here is from genome assembly GCA_005773695.1 of Bacteroidota bacterium. Next base: position 1,728 of record SXHM01000151.1, on the reverse strand, counting down.
CTCATTTTTATTGCCGTGTTTGCTGATTTTATTGCCAATGAAAAACCCATTGCCTGCAAATACAACGATACTATTTACTTCCCTTTACTGAAATCTTATTCGGTTGATTTTGGCTTAAGCAACTGGCAACCCGAGTTTCAAAACGTAACCTGGAAAGACTTAGAATATGAATGGGTAGTATTTCCTCCGGTTCCTTATTTACCTAAAAATATAGATGCTTATAATTCGCAATCGGTTAGCCCTTTTGCAGAGCAGGAAATAAAATCAATCCGCTGGAAACACTGGCTGGGAACAGATGAATTAGGGCACGATATTCTTTCAGCCATGATTCACGGAACACGAATTTCCCTTCAGGTGGGATTGATATCACAAGGTATAGCTGCTTTTATTGGTATTCTGTTGGGTGCAATGGCGGGGTATTTTGGTGATGACCGACTTAAAATGTCAAGAGGCCGATTGATACTTAATGTGATTGCGTTGTTCCTTGCTTTCTTTTATGGATTTGGCTCACGCTCTTATATTCTTGGTGATGCAATCGGAATTTCTTTCGGTAAATTCTTTGTGGAGTTATTGATAAGTTTTATGCTGATGGCGGTGATATTTGCAGTTGCCAATTTGTTGGCTATTGGACTGAAAGTAATTCCTTTCTTTCGCCAAAAAGTAAATATTGCAGTTGACATTATTGTTTCAAGAATGGTAGAAATCATGGTTTCTATTCCAACCTTGTTTTTGATAATTGCGATTGTTGCTATTGCAAAACCATCTATCATTTTAGTAATGGCAATTATTGGAATGACCACATGGACAGGTATTGCACGCTTTATCCGCGCAGAATTGCTGAAAGTACGTAATCTTGAATTTATTGAAAGCGCACACGCACTCGGCTTCTCAGAAATGCGCACATTATTCCGTCACGCCATTCCAAATGCTTTATCACCGGTATTGATTGCTATTGCTTTTGGGATTGCAGCAGCTATTCTGATTGAATCTACGTTGTCATTTTTGGGTATTGGTGTTCCGGCAGAAACATTAACATGGGGTTCAGTTCTGTCTGCGGCACGTCAATCTCCAACGGCATGGTGGCTGGCAATCTTTCCGGGATTTGCAATCTTCTTAACCGTTACGGTTTACAACCTGGTTGGTGAAGGCTTAACGGATGCGCTTGATCCTAGGCAGAAGAAATAATCTTCAAGCTATATAATCACGGAGATACTCAAAGGCAGGCTTCAGCTTTCCATCTTTGCAAATGGTAGCGCGTTCAATCATATTATCTGTATCATCACCCAACAAATGAGGCATTACTTTATCAATTAAATCCTTCCCAAAATCGTTGGATGAATCGCGTGGTAATTCGCACGGAAGATTGTCAACTGCCATTACCGTAATTACATTTTCTTTGAAAGGCTCATCTTCACTTTCCGTTTGCGGATTGTAACCATAAATAGGATTTTCTATTTTAGAAGACCGGATGGTTGTTGGCACTGAACCATTGATATCACAGGTAATATCAGCAATCACTTTGATTTTAAAATCAACGGCTTTTGCATCTTCTTTAGTAAATAGTTTGTCAGCACGGTTGTCCCAGAAATGACAGGATATAAATACATCTGCTGTTTTAGTGTATTTCACAAAATCAGATTTAAACTCCTGAGGATGATGATGCAGATAATGAATATCAAATTCATGTTTGCCGTTCAGAGTGTAATAATCTTCAGGATTTAATTGCGT
>SXHM01000150.1 GCA_005773695.1 Bacteroidota bacterium | reverse complement strand
GCTGCTGGCAGGCATGCTGCTGCTTACGGTGTGCCGTTTTCTGTTCCTGCTTAACAACTTTGATTTCTACTACAAAGTTCCAAGCTTAGAAGTAGCACAGGCTTTTTTACATGGTCTTCGCTTCGATCTTTCGGCCATGCTCATTTGCCTCTCACCATTTATTGTGCTGCATTTTATTCCTGTGTTTCATCAAAAGCCAAAGCCCAAAAAAGTATTACAATACTTCTATGTAATACTGCTTACACTTATGTTCATGTTCAACCTGGTGGATACAGTTTATTTCAAATTCACCTTTACGCGCTCTACTGCCGATATTTTCAAACTGGTATTTGTCAGCAATGACATGGCTATTGTTGGGCCTTCAATAATAATAGACTTCTGGTACATTATTGCAGGTTGGGCGATGCTTATCTATTTATCTTACAAATTGTTTTTGAGAACCGGAAGGCTAATTGAGCAAACAGAAAGCGAAACCAAACAATACATTTACAGCATTATTTTTCTTCTGCTGTTTGGCGGTGCTTCTGTAATAGGCGTCAGGGGCGGATTACAATACAAGCCCTTGAATATGCTGGATGCAGGCGGACAACAAACATCTGCGTTAAGGCTCAACACACCTTACACGCTGATTAACACCGTTGGAATGACAGGCGTAAAAAGAGTAAATTATTTTCCTAAAAAAACCGGAGAACACTTTTTCACTTCCATTACCAAACCAAATGAAACCGAACCTTTTAGAAAAGATATTAATGTGGTTGTAATTATTGTTGAAAGCCTTTCAAAAGAATATGTAGGCTACCTCAATAACTTTAAGGGTTACACACCTTTTCTGGATTCGTTGTGTGCCGAAAGTTTTGTTTTTACCAATGCATACGCAAACGGAAAAAAATCAATTGAAGGTATACCGGCTGTGCTGGCAAGCTTACCCACATTAATGAACGACCCTCTTATTACCTCTAAATATAACGGCAATCAAATAAACAGCATTGGCAGTCTTTTGCAGAAAAAAGGATATACCACCGCTTTATATCACGGAGCAAAAAACGGCAGCATGGCCTTTAATGCCTTTGCCGAAAAAGCAGGTTTTGAATTCTACTATGGTCGTGAGGAATACAATAACGATGCTGATTACGATGGCAACTGGGGTATTTATGACGAAGAGTTTTTGCAATACTTTGCTAATGGGTTAAGCAATACTCCTCAACCTTTTGTTGGTGCCATATTCACACTTTCATCGCATCACCCCTATCCTATTCCTGATAAATACAAAGGCAATTTTCCTGAAGGTGAATTACCTATTCATAGAAGCGTTCTGTATGCTGATTACTCGCTGAAACAATTCTTTGCTACTGCCTCAAAAAATGAGTGGTTTAAGAATACCATTTTTGTGATTACGGCAGACCACACATCACTTGCGTTACGGCCGTTTTACCAGAATTGTGTAGGTGCTATGTCGGTTCCGATTATCATTTACTCACCGGCCTTTAAACTTAAAGGCAAAAGCAATGTGGTAACACAGCAAGCCGATATTATGCCGGCCCTTCTTGATTTACTTAATTATAACGAACCCTACATTGCTTTTGGAAAATCACCTTTCGACAGCACTACCACTCACAGCGCTTTTACCCGTTACGATCAGCTTTATCAAATTATAGAAGGAAACTACGTTTTACAGTTTGATGGAAATAAAACAATAAACTTGTACGATTTTAAAAACGACAGTTTGCTCACAACTAACCTTGCAGGCAAAGAAACAGAGAAGCAGCATCAGCTTGAAAACAGACTGAAAGCATTTATTCAGGACTATAATCACAGGCTGATTAATAACATGACGGAGATAAAATAAAATCGTAGGGATACAAAATTTTGTGTCCGCAAAAAAGAAAGAAAAGTGGAAAAGAAGAAAAGAATATTATTCATCATCAACCCCGTTTCGGGAATTGGCAGACAACATAAAGTAGAAAATGTGCTGCCTTCGCTGCTGGATAAAACCAAATTTGAGCACGAACTACGCTACACAGAAAAAGTAAACCACGCAAAAGAAATTTCTGCACAAGCAGCAAAAGAAGGCTTTGATGTGATTGTTGCAGTTGGCGGTGACGGAACGCTGGGTGAAGTAGCATCAGGTATCTTAAATACCAAAACGGCAATGGCTGTAATACCTGCCGGATCGGGCAACGGCATGGCAAATGAATTAGGTATTCCAACCGATATTAAAAAGGCATTTGACATTATTAACAACGGACACATTGAAACCATTGACACTGCCCTGCTGAATGGTAACACTTTTGTAAGCACAGCCGGCAGTGGCTTTGATGCACACGTAGCCAATATGTTTTCGCAAGGCGAAAAACGCGGTTTCTTAAGATATGTAATGGTAACTGCCCGTGAATTTCTGCGCTATCCGTCACGCAACTATGAAGTGCATGTAAACGGTGAGATAAAAAACTATTTTGCCTGGGCTTTTATTTTCTGCAACTCCAAACAGTTCGGAAACGGTGCAGTGGTTGCGCCAAAGGCAAGTGTCAAAGACGGATTGCTCCACATTACCGTTATTAAAGATTTTCCGAAATATAAAACCATACTGCTCGTGTTTCGCTTATTCCTTAATAATATTGATAAGTCAAGGTATGCTGAAACATTTACCTGCACCGAAATAAAAGTAATACGCAAAAAGAATAACGCTATTCACCTTGATGGCAGCCCTTTTAAAACAACAAAAGATATTGAAGTTGAAATAGTACCTGCTTCGCTGAAAGTAATTGTGAAAAAGCCGCTGTAATAATTACAGATCTTCAGCAGCCTTTTTGGTTGCAGCTTTCAAATCCAGAAACATATCATTGAAACGATGAAGCACTTTTTGCATAAAGTAATCGTCATAAAACTTTTTCAAACCATCTAAACCGGCAACAGAATCCATAGGTATTTTATAAGTCTGTTCCATAGGACCTGCCTCAATTTTAACTACATACTTTTCGTTCATAGCAAAAACTGTAATAAGCAAATCTGGATGAGGTATGTTGCCAACAATGCGCATAAAACAATTTGTATAATCAGGTTATATTTTAAAAATTATAATAGACTCTTAATGCTGCTGAATGATGAAGCTGCAGACCTGTATCGTAGCCAAGTTTTAATCGTTCGAAAACGGGAGCATACAATACCTGCAATGTGGTTTTT
>SXHM01000149.1 GCA_005773695.1 Bacteroidota bacterium | reverse complement strand
TCAACAAAAATTATCGGCTTTAATAAAACCGAAAATCAATTACATTTTATTTCGCGAAGTGAAATTGAATCGTTTGCTGTAAAGCACAACCTAAATGCAGAAGTGATTGACAATACTAAACTTACTTCTAATATTGTTATGGTGCTGAGGAAGAAATAAACTACTTCACATCCTGCATCAACTTCCGCATCAAGGGTGAAATCACTATCAGAATTACACCTGCAATTACAGCATATAACGCAAATTGTTTATAGCCATCGGTGTAGGAAATCAGTTTATCTATTGCTGTTGCATTTTCAATGTCTGAGACAATGCTTGCACCAAATAAACCGGCAACATATTGTCCGTATGCACTGGCAAGAAACCACATCCCCATCATTATTCCCTGTAATCGGGTTGGTGATAATTTGGTCATGATGGATAAGCCGATTGGTGATAAACACAATTCGCCCAGTGTAACAATAAAATAAGCCAGCGTAAAAACATCAAGTGAAGTTATTCCGCGTAGGTCAGCAAATAAACGTGTTGCATAAAAGGTATAAAATGCAAAGCCCAGAAATAAAAATCCGAGACCGAATTTTACTACGGTGTTAGGTTCAATTTTTTTCTTTGCCATGGCTATCCAGATTAAACCAAGTAGTGGAGCAAAAATGATTACGAATAAAGAGTTTGCAGCATTATTAACTCCATTAGGGTCTAAAGTAATTGCACCCATTAATTTATCGCCAACATTATTGGCAGCAAAGATACTGAGAGAGCCACCGGCCTGCTCAAAGATGGCCCAGAACACAACAGAAAATAAAATAAACAACAAAGCAGCAATCAGTTTTTTTACTTCCGACATTGTATGTTTTGTCATTTCATAAGCAAGATAAATCAAACTGAACGGACCGATTATATACATGAACCAGTCAGTGTATTGTGTGTTGGCAACCATTTTCATGATTACAGGAACTACAGCCAATGCACCTAAATAAACTGCATACTCGTGCCACTTTTTACTGTTCTCCGCATACTCGCCATTAGCTGCTTCAAAAGGAGAAAGTCCGATTGGACCCATTGATTTGCGGGTGTAAGTGAACGTTAATAAACTAATAGTCATCACTACGGCTGCCAAAGCAAACGCAACGTTCCAGGTTAAGTGTGGCGGAACAATGCTTGTAAGAAAAGTTCCTTTGCCGATGGCAATACAGGCGTAACCGCCAAGCAATGCACCTACGTTAATACCTGAATAGAATAATGAAAAACCTGCATCTCTTCTTACATCACCGTTTTTGTAAAGTGCTCCAACCATTGTGGAAATATTAGGTTTGAAAAAACCTGTTCCAATGATGTTGAAGCTGATGCCGAGGAAGAAGAATTGTTTTGGGTCAACAGCCAGAATGCAAGAGCCGGTTATCATTAACAATCCGCCCCAGAAAAGAGATTTGCGGAAGCCTAAAATTTTATCTGCGAACAAGCCACCGATAAATGTGAAGGCATAAACAAATGCCTGTGTTGCGCCATACTGAAGGTTGGCAACTTTTTCGTCCATGAATAACTGGTTTATCATGAAGAAAGTGAGCATGCCGCGCATTCCGTAGAAACAAAAACGTTCCCACATTTCGCTGAAGAATAAATACCATAATTGTTTAGGGTATTTGCCTTCGAAGTTTTGAATCTGTTCTAAGGTGAGGTTTTTTTGCATGGTAGTTTTGTTTTTAGATAACGTCACCCTGAACTTGTTTCAGGGTCTTTTAATTGAGATGCTGAAACAAATTCAGCATGACGATAGATTATTGAACATTATTTTCTTTCATAACACCGTTCAGCCATTTCAGCATCAGGAAGAGTAATACCGCTGCTGCTGAAACTAAACCGAAGTTGAGAAGGAAGAAATCTTTTTTGTCTTCGGTGGTTTCCCAAAGGCCGGATAGCATGCCCGATAATTTATTGCCTACAGAGATTGCGAGGAAAAATCCCCCCATCATTAAGGCTGTAATCCTTGGCGGTGAAAGTTTGGAAACCAATGATAATCCCATCGGTGATAAACATAATTCACCGACTGTTATTACTCCATACGATGCAATCAACCACCATGAACTTGCTTTTGATGCAAGGTCGTGACTTGCAGAAACGGCACCAACCATTACCAACGCAGAAAGCGCAGTTATCACAAGACCGATTGCAATTTTAGTAGGTGTGCTTGGTTCTTTTTTTCTGCTTCGTAATAAACCAAAAACGCCCACTACTAAAGGTGTAAGCACAACTACCCAAAACGGATTAATGGATTGATACAATTCTGTTGAATACAATTTCAGGTCAGAGCCTTTTGGCGGAACATCAGCGGGTGCAAGTGTTTCAAAATATTTTCTTGACTTTTCTAATTGTCCGATTTGATTGCCGTAAGCCGCTTTTGCGGTCAGTTCTTCCAATCTTTTTGCAGGCATGTTTTTTTCTGTTTCGCGCATAACAGCAATTTCAGAATCAAAGGTTGTTTGGTCGGCAGAAACAATATCGTTGTTTACAACTACCTGAGCCATTCCTATTTCGTTGGCAATGCCCGAAACGCTTTCAGACATTTTGCGGTCGGTATGATCTTCGGCCCAAACAGTAAGCGCATCACCATTCTGGTGGAAGATGGCAAAGAACAAAATAACGCAGGAGAAAACAGCCAGCAATGCTTTGATGGCACGACTCTCTTTTGCTTCGGATGTAAAGGCTAAATAAATAAAGAAACCTATAACAGGAATACATCCAGCAATGAATGCATCGTTGGTATCGGTGCCAAGGAAATTTCCGGGAATGAGATAACCCAATATGCCGAAAATAAACATGGGCAGAACTGTTAATCCCAGAATTTTGAGGGTTGACATATCATTGTCTTTTACGGGCTTTATTATATCCACATGTTTAATGTGTTTGGTGCCTGCTATGAAAATGGCAACGCCTATGAGCATTCCTACTCCGGCTGCTGCAAAGGCATAGCCCCAACCGTAATTGATGCGCATGTAGGCGGCAACAAAATTGCAGATGAAGGCACCAAGGTTTATACCCATGTAAAAGATATTGTAGCCTGAATCTTTTTTGTCTTTCAGTGCATCGGTACTGTAGAGATTTCCAACAAGGGTTGAAATATTCGGTTTAAAAAAACCATTTCCGAGAATGATTAAAAACAGGGCAATGAAAAAGGTTGTGTTGCTATGAATGGAGAGTAAAAAGTATCCGGAAGCCATCATTAAACCGCCTGATATGATGGACCTGCGGTAGCCTAACAACCTATCGGCAAGAAGCCCGCCAATAAATGGTGTGAGGTAAACCAAACCAAGGTAGGTTCCATAGATATCAGATTTTTTTCCGGGACTGAAACCCATGCCGCCATTGTTCCATCCATCGAGCATGTAGAGTGAGAATATGCCGAGCATTAAATAATAACCAAAGCGTTCCCACATCTCGGTGCCAAATAATACCCATAACCCTTTTGGATGTTTTGCTGAATTTGTTTCGCTCATATTTTATAGAAACTGTTATGTGAAGTTTTTGAATTCTAATTTTTTATTTTGTATTTGGCTGCTAATGTAATTTAATTTGAATAATAAATTATTTCGTATCATTGTTGCAACGTAAATCACAAAATAAAACCGAATTTTTATGAGTGAAAATAATTCAGTTTCGCCAGTTCAACCGCTATTGATGGAAGCAGGGAAAGATACGCCTTTTGTATCGTTTGATAATGTTTCAGGGAAACTGGAACTGACGGGACGTTCGTTTCCGCTTAATGCAAAGGGTTTTTATATTCCTGTTCTGGAATGGTTGGACCGCTATTCGAAAAGTGCTGCTCCCGAAACTGCTTTTCTTTTTAAACTGGAATATTTTAACACACCTTCTAGCAAGTGTATCACTGATATTCTGAAAGTACTGAAACTGATGAAAGATGCCGGAAAAAAGGTAAGTGTTTTCTGGTATTATGAAGAGGATGATGTGGATATTCTGGATCTTGGTCATGTATTCTCACGGACGATTGATTTGCCGTTTGAGTTTAAAGAGTATAAGTAAGAACTTTTTAGTTACACACTTTCATATTTTTTCTCACTCACTGCTTCACCCAAAACCTATAATACCTATTGGGTTTGCGGGATTTTATTCTAAATCAAAAAGCAGATATGATTTTTTAAAAACGTTTTTTATGTTTTTGATGAAACCTTAATAATTGCATCATGAAATTCAAAATAACTCACAATTCACATTATAAATCCCAATCTTGTGAATTATGAACTTGTAATTTGTGTATTACAAACCCACTGGCACAATTTTAGTTTACCAATAAAAAACATGTTACTTTGTAAACTAAACTAATCGTTATGAAAACCGTTCGTATTTTCTTTTTCATTTCCCTTGCTACTATCATAGTTATCAACCCCGGCTGCAAAACAATTGAGCGGGCCTTGCATAACATTATCAGAGCTAACGTAAACTCCAAACTATTCAGCACGCAGGTAATATCAGGCACAGTGGTGGCAGGTCGTCTTACTCTTGCAGGAAGCACTACTACCGGGTCACAGGCAATAACTCTAATTCTTCCGGCAACTATAAAACCCGGAACCTATAAACTTACTTCAACTGGAAATTGTCTTTTACAATACAAAGCAACCAGTAATGATGTGTATGCATCATCCAGCGGTGAACTCATC
>SXHM01000148.1 GCA_005773695.1 Bacteroidota bacterium | reverse complement strand
GGGTATCAAAGATGGTATGAATTTGTTCGCCCCAGCGATTGAAAATACGCATCTCAGCAGAGCGCCATCCCTGTCCGACTGGCGAAAAAAATTCGTTCAATCTATCGTTGCCCGGAGTAAATCCGTTAGGTATCCATACATGAAAATCAGGATATGCAATCACAGGATAAACTACACTGTCAATACAACCTGCAGAATTGGTGATTACCAAAAGAACAAAGTACGTCCCCGTATCAGTAAATGTATGCAAAGGGCTGAATTCAGTAGAAGCTGTTCCGTCTTGAAAAAACCATTGGCTTTCAACTGCATCAATACTCAAATTCACAAACCGCAGCGATCTCGCTCCCTGATATTCGTAACTAAAATCAGCGTAAGCGGTATCAACACTCACCAGAATTGTTTGCGAAGCAGAAATGCTGCAACTATCTGTAACCGTAACGGTGTAATTGGTGTTTTGTGCAGGGTTTACATAAAACGTTTGTCCGTTACCTAATCCGTTATCCCAGGTGAAGGTGTAGTTTGGAATTCCTCCGGTTACCGTTGCGGTTATAAGTGCGCTGTCGCCTCCGCAAATAGCAGCATCCGAAGCAGTAATTACCATCGGAACATAGTTAGGCAGGCTTACAGTAATTGATTCAACAATAGTTTGGTTTCCGCAAGTATCCGAAACCGTAACCGTGTAAGTTGTTGTAACTCCAGGACTAACAGTAATGGTTTGAGTATTTTGTCCGCTGTCCCATGCGTAATCATAACCGGGAATTCCACCATCTACTTCTATGCTGAGCGTAACTGCTCCGGGGCAAACGAGAACTGTATCATTACTTACCGAAATCAAGTTTAGCTGAGGTGCATCGCTTATAGTAAGCGCAATAGAAGGCTGAGGTGCACCATTACAAATACTGCCCAATTGAAGAGTAATAATCACTGTTTCCGAGCCCTCAGGAATACCGTCTGAAATACTGGAAAGTGTTAAGTCAGCAATGGTTTGCCCAGCAGGAATTACAATGCTGTCAGGTATTTGTACGTAATCTGTTCCGTTGGATGCCGTTCCGGTAATGGTATAGTAAACCGTTTGTGCGCTGGAGGTAGAGCCTGTTCGTTCAAAATATACAATGGCATCACCGCAGCCTTCAATCAAAGCGGTATCATTCAATGTGCTGGAGTAAGTTGCTTCTGCGCTTATATTCACTGTTCCGCTGCTGAAACTATTAGCTTCCAGAAAAACACCTGAGTCCCAAACGCCATCTCCGCCATCAGCTACCGCCAATTTTATATGATAAGTCTGGCAGGGAATTACAGTTGCCTTTGCTTCCAGAACGGTGGTAAAACCATCATACTGAACGGTGTTTCCGTTGCAGTTGTTTACATAATAAGCGCAGTTTGAACAAGGCCCGTTTGGTCCGCCCATGACGCAATCATTGGTTCCGTTGTTCACATCGTTAATAGTTACAGGTGTTGCTGTGCCCGGTATAATGGCAATATTTTGTGCAGCGTTAGAGTAAGGACCTGCTATACCCGGTCCGCTTATAAAAAATCCGAAAGCATCATTCACAATCCCATCAACAAACTCAGGGTATTCTTCAGATCCGAAAACATATCTGAATGTAACCGAATCAGCCAACGGAACAAAGTCAAATTCTAATATACAGGCATCAAAAGTTATAACACCTGAAATTTGATCAAGATCAGGATCTCCGCCTATTGAGTTGTCCGTACCTTCACTTCCACTAGCATTTGGTCCCGGAGCATTAATTATGTCTCCGGTTGTAAGTAAAACTCCGCTTGCAAGTCCTATATTTGAGGTTGCTCCATTAAAAAAACCTCGTGCATTTGAGTTTCCTGTGTAAGTGATATTGCTGACTGTTATTCCGTTGCCAAGCAAAACATCCTGAACCAGTTGTGTTGGCGTTTGAGTGCTGTTTGTGGTAAGTTGGGCGTTGGCAATAACAGAAAAACCCAGCAAAAAAATTGCTGAGAATAAACCTTTTAATGCTGTTTGTAATTTTGATTTAAACAATAGATTTTCTTCTGCTAAACCACAAAAATAAAGTATTTTTTTCCTAATCGGGCAAATTTTAACATTTGTCGAACGAACGTTTCGAAAAAAGGTTGATTAGTTCGTGACATATTGTCACCTTTTGCGATTTTTCAATATCTTTGCGACCCTTTTTAATCAAGGTAACCCAAATGGAGTTTAACGAAGAGAAAATAATTGACGAAACTAGGCAGGGTGAAGCACTTGTTTTGCCTCAACCTTTGGGTTTGAAAAAGCTTTTCCTCGAAAGCTACGGCTGCGCCATGAATTTTTCTGACAGCGAAATTGTCGCTTCCATTTTAGTAGGACAAGGATATTCCACAACTACAGATGAAACGGAGGCGGACTTAGTATTAATAAATACATGCGCAATTCGTGAAAATGCTGAAACGCGAGTTCGCCAGCGCTTAACTGAATTTAAAAAGAGAAAAAAAGAAAATCCTTCAATAATTGTAGGTGTTATGGGCTGCATGGCAGAACGCCTGAAAGCTAAATTTCTGGAAGAAGAAAAAATAGTGGACATTGTAGTTGGACCTGATGCATACCGTGATCTTCCCAAACTGATTGAAACTGTTGAAGGCGGACAAAAAGCGGTGAATGTGCTTCTATCACGTGAAGAAACCTATGCAGATATCAGCCCGGTTCGTTTGGGAAGCAATGGTGTAACTGCATTCATCAGCATTATGCGCGGTTGTGATAACATGTGTGCATTTTGTGTTGTTCCCTTTACCCGTGGTCGTGAGCGCAGCCGCGACCCGCACAGTATAGTTGAAGAAGCAAAAGATCTTTTTGCACGAGGTTATCGTGAAGTTACTTTACTCGGACAAAACGTAGATTCTTATTTATATGCAGGTGGAGGTTTGAAAAAAGAGATAACTGAAGAGCAAAAGAAAACAGCTACAACGTTTGCCAATCTTTTAGAAATGGTTGCCCTTGTTTCGCCTGATTTGCGTGTACGTTTCAGCACGTCTAATCCGCAGGACATGACAGATGATGTGCTTTACGCGATTGCAAAACACGAAAATATTTGCAACTATGTTCACTTACCTGTGCAGGCTGGAAGCACTTCCATGCTTACACGCATGAACCGAGGTTATACCCGCGAAAAATATTTAGACCGCATTGCAGCAATAAAAAGAATTATTCCTGATTGCGGAATTTCAACCGATATCATTACAGGTTTTTGTGGTGAAACAGAAGAAGAACACCAGGCAACACTTTCATTAATGCAAGAAGTGCACAATGATTTTGCTTACATGTTTGCTTACAGCGAGCGTCCGAAAACTTTTGCAGAAAAAAACATGAAGGATGATGTTCCTGAAGAAATAAAGTTGAAAAGATTGCAGGAAGTGATTGACCTTCAATTACAACATTCAGCAGAAAAGGTTAAAGCAGGTGTTGGAAAAGTTCATAAAGTATTAGTGGAACAGTTTTCAAAAAAATCACAAGAAATGCTTTCAGGGCGCAACTCACAAAATACAGTTGTGGTTTTCCCGAAAGGCAATTACAAAAAAGGTGATTTTGTGAATGTGCTGGCTACTAAATGCACAGGCGGAACCTTGATTGGGGAAGCAGTTTAAAAGGAAATTAACATGACAACTCAGGAGATAAAAAATCGGTTTGGAATCATTGGTAACTCACCGTTACTGAATCGCGCCATTGAAGTCGCGATGCAGGTTGCACCAACCGATATTACAGTTTTAGTTACAGGTGAAAGCGGTTCGGGAAAAGAAACTTTCCCGAAAATTATACACCAGTTAAGCTCACGCAAACATGGAACTTATATTGCAGTAAACTGCGGTGCTATCCCTGAAGGAACGATTGACTCAGAATTATTCGGACACGAGAAAGGATCATTTACCGGGGCGCACGAAACGCGCAAAGGTTATTTTGAAGTAGCTGATGGCGGCACTATTTTCCTGGATGAGGTTGCGGAGATGCCTTTGGCAACGCAAGCTCGCTTGCTTCGTGTTCTGGAAACAGGAGAGTTTATCAAAGTCGGTTCATCAAAAGCGCAGAAAACAAATGTGCGAGTGGTGGCAGCAACGAACGTAAATATTCCACAAGCAATTGAGCGTGGAAAATTCCGTGAAGACTTATATTACAGGCTTAACACAGTTCCTATTTATGTTCCTTCTTTACGCAATAGAAGAGAAGATATTCATTTGCTCTTCCGCAAATTTGCCAATGATTTTGCAGAGAAGTATAGAATGCCTGCTATTAAATTAGAAGATGATGCAGTGCGTCTTTTAGAAAACTATAGTTTCCCGGGAAATGTGCGTCAGCTCAAAAATATTGTTGAGCAGGTTTCCATTATTGAAAAAGAGCGCAATATTTCAGGTGCCATATTTCAACATTATCTGCCGACAGATAGCGGAAAACCTAATCTTCCTGCGGTTTACGAAAAACCAAAAGACAACCCTGAATTTTCCGAGCGCGAGTTGTTATACAAAGTGCTTTTTGATATGAAGAAAGATATCAACGACATGAAAAAATTAGTCGTTGAGTTAATTTCAAACGAAGAAGGCAATCAACAATTTCGCGAAAAAAATGAAGGATTGATTAATAAACTTTACCGTGAAGTAGAACCTTTGCAGGATATGGATCACGGGGTTCAGATACAACGAAAAAATAAAGAAGAGGATCATTTTGTAGTTCCTGAGGAAGTGGCTGAACAATCACTTTCATTGGAAGAAACAGAAATCGGTTTGATAAAAAGAGCATTAGATAAGCACAAAGGCAAACGCAAAGATGCAGCAGCCGAATTAGGTATTTCGGAACGAACGCTGTATCGCAAAATCAACGAGTATAATATTGATAAATGAGGTTTTTATCGATTCTTTTTTCTTGCTTCTTATTACTTACTTCAGTGGGTTGCGGAGTTTATTCGTTCACAGGAGCTTCAACAGGCGAATCAAAAACAGTTTCCATTATTTATTTCAAGAATAATGCTCCTTTGGCCCCGCCAACATACAGTCAAAAGTTTACCGAAACACTGCGCGATAAATTTACTTCACAAACAAGTTTATCACTTGTTACAAGCAAGGGTGATTTAAATTTTGAAGGATTTGTAACAGGATATGCAACCGCTCCCGTTGCCATTCAGGGGAATGAAACTGCTGCTTTAAACAGGTTGACAATTACAGTGTCTGTTACATTTACAAATGCCAAAGACGAGAAACAGAAATTTGAGCAGAGCTTTACACGTTTTGCAGATTTCAATAGTTCCCAAAGTTTAACAGCTGTTCAAGATCAACTAATATCAGAAATCAATGATCAGTTGGTTCAGGACGTTTTTAATAAATCGGTAATCAACTGGTAAGATGAATTTAGAGCAATTCAACGGTTTTCTGAATTCACCTGCAACGCTTAACGGGCAAAGCCTTCCCTTACTTACTGAGTTGGTAAAGGAGTATCCTTATTTTCAGACTGGTCAGGTTTTACTTGCTAAAAACCTTTACAACGAAAAGAATATCCGCTATAATGCACAACTAAAAATTGCCGCTGCTTATAGTACCCACAGAGAGAAACTTTATGAACTCATTAAGGAAATTGAAAAAGTTGAAGAGAAGATAATTAATCCGGTTTTAGTTAAAGAGGAGGAACCAGTACTTCTTAAAGAGGCGAAAAAAGAAATTCCGCAGGAAAGACCTTTACTAAAACCAATTGAAAGAACTAAACCCGAAGAGCCTGTATTTAAAAAGAAAGAAGAACTAAAAGTTGAGCCGGTAGTTGAGAAAAAGATTGAACCTGTTGTTAAAAAACAACAACCTAAACCAGACGAGACACACACCTTTACAGAGTGGCTGAGACTTGCTTCTCTTCACTCTGTTAAAGCTGCGGAGATTGAGCGTGAAAAGAAAAAGCCAATACAAAAGGATGCTTTGATTGATAAATTCCTGCGGGAAAAGCCTAAAATCAGTAAGCCGCAGAAAGTAGAGTTCTTCTCGCCAGTAAATGTTGCAAAGCAAAGTATTGTAGAAAACGATGAGTTGGTAACCGAAACACTTGCCGGGATTTATGAAAAACAGGCGCTTTCTGCCTCTGAACCTAAAGATAAACGTAGGCTTTTAACCAAAGCAATCAAGGCTTACGAGAAATTAAGTTTGAAATATCCCGAAAAAAAGGTTTCCTTTGCAGCCCGAATTGAAAATCTGAGACAACAATTAAACGAACAATAACATGTATTTATTCCTTTCAATTTTAATTATTATAGTATGTGCACTGCTGGTTTTAGTAGTGTTGGTTCAAAATTCTAAAGGCGGAGGTTTATCTTCCAGCTTTGGAGCTTCCAACCAAATTATGGGTGTTAAAAAAACAGGTGATTTTTTAGAAAAATCAACTTGGGGTTTAGCCATTGCCTTATTAGTGCTTAGCCTTGCTTCATCAGCTTTTATTAACCGTGAAGATGCAGGAGTACAAACCGAATCGGCTATAAAAGAGCAGATTGATAACGCACAAGAACCACAACAAGAGCAACCACAGTTGCCAACAGGACAGGAGCAGCAAGCGCCACCTGCCGGTGGGCAATAATTTTGTAATTTCTTTTCATTTAAAAATGTCAGGATGTCACAGCCCTGACATTTTTTTTCTCCTAAAACTGCAAAAATGTCCATTAAAACCCTATGGCACGATATGTGAAAAAGGGCGCACATTCAAAATAAATTTTCAAATTAGATAAACCAATAAATTCAAATTAAACATGTCAGTAAAAATTAAACCTATTGCCGGCACACAAAATCGTGTGGTTGTTGAAGCAGCCGCTGCCGAAGAAAAAACTAAATCAGGAATTATCATTCCTGACACCGCTAAAGAAAAACCGCAACGCGGAAAAATTGTTTCTGTAAGCGAAGTTGACGATAAAGGAAACAAACCAGCAGTAAAGGTTGGAGATGAAGTTCTTTACGGAAAATATGCAGGAACTGAAATTACAGTTGAAGGCAAAGAATATCTTATTATGCGTGAAAGCGACATTTTCGCAGTTATCTAATTACAAATTAACTTAAACAACAAATAAACAAAATGGCTAAACAAATCATATTTAATCTTGACGCTAGAGATCAGATTAAAAAAGGCGTTGACGCATTGGCGAACGCTGTAAAAGTTACACTTGGTCCAAAAGGACGTAATGTAATTATCGACAAAAAATTCGGTGCACCTACTATCACTAAAGACGGTGTAACGGTTGCAAAAGAAATAGAGCTTTCTAACCCGGTTGAAAACATGGGAGCCCAAATGCTGAAAGAAGTGGCTTCAAAAACTGCTGACATCGCTGGTGATGGAACAACAACTGCTACGGTTCTTGCACAAGCTATTGTAACAGCAGGTTTGAAAAACGTTGCTGCCGGTGCAAATCCAATGGATTTGAAACGCGGTATTGATAAAGCCGTTATTGCAGTAGTTAAAAACTTACAGAAACAATCTAAATCAGTTGGTGACGACCACGATAAAATTGAACAGGTTGCTACAATTTCTGCAAACAGTGACAATACTATCGGAAAACTGATTGCTGAAGCAATGAAAAAAGTAAAAAAAGAAGGTGTTATCACAGTTGAAGAAGCTAAAGGAACCGAAACTACTGTTGAAGTAGTGGAAGGTATGCAATTCGATCGTGGCTATGTTTCTCCTTACTTTGTAACTAATGCAGAGAAAATGGAAACTGTTCTTGAGAACGCTCAAATTCTGATTTACGATAAGAAAGTATCAAGCATGAAAGAGTTACTTCCTTTGCTTGAAAAACAAGTTCAAAGCGGACGTCCTTTGTTGATCATTGCAGAAGAAATTGATGGAGAAGCTTTAGCTACTCTGGTTGTAAACAAGATCCGTGGTTCACTGAAAATTGCTGCAGTAAAAGCTCCCGGTTTTGGTGATCGCAGAAAAGCTATGCTG
>SXHM01000147.1 GCA_005773695.1 Bacteroidota bacterium | reverse complement strand
TGCATTCAGTATATCAACCAAATTGCCGAATTGCGAAATAGTTTCGAACGTGTTGTTATCAGCACCCTTAAGTGTTTTGGCTGTACTCAATTCCTTTTCAAGCCCTTCCTTGGATGTTTTCATCAAAATATCTTCTACCGAAATTAATACTTCGGGCGGTGTATAAGGAGCCTGCCATGTATTAAGCAAAATAAAATGATTACCCGATCCAAAGAATTGTAGTGCGTATTTTAATGCATTTCTTGCATTAAACGAAAAATCGGTTGGCAGTAAGATGTTTTTCATATTTCAGTTCGGTTGTATGAAGGTGCAAATATGGGTCAGGGGCGTGCAGTTTTTAATGAGGTTCGTCAGCGACTAATATGATTAATGTCACTTTTTTGTATGAGCGACATCACATCTTAATCAGCTTCTACAATCCAACTTTGCACCAACCAAAAACTATGTTACAATGAAAAATAATGAAAACGTTCAGGTTGCATCCGTTTTACGTGCGGCAGGTCATGTCGTGAGAGTGCAGATACTGGAATTACTAAACAAAGAAGGTGAGGTTTCTGTAAATGATATTTGCGAAAATCTTAAAATAGAGCAATCGCTTACTTCACATCACCTAAGTCTGCTTGCAAAAGCCGGATACATTAAAGGAACACGCAGAGGGAAATTTATTTTCTACTCCATTGCATCACGTGAACTTTTTGGTTTCCTGCAAGTTGTAAAAAAACAATTAGCTCTATAGGTTATCATTGCATCAAGAAATGATATTTTTGCCGATATAGAATATCGGAATTACAATAATTAACTATTAATATCTACGAGCTATTTATCAGATATTGTTTGAATCCGCTGGTGAAGGACTGCTTGTTGCAAATAAGGAGGGAACCATTCTTATGGCCAACCCACGTGTTTGTGAAATGTTCGGGTATTTAAAAAGTGAATTGATTGGTAAAGAAATAGACATGCTTGTTCCCGATCAGTTGCGTTACAAACACATAGAACACCGCGAAGGGTATCATCATCACCCTAAAAAGCGCTCAATGGGTGGTGGTGTTGATTTGCAGGGACAGAAAAAGGATGGCTCCACCTTTCCTGTTGAAATAAGTCTTAATTATTTTGAAAACGATGACGATACTCTGGTAATGGCTTTGCTCACTGACATTACGGAGCGAAAAAAAGCAGATCAGCATTTTTCAAAAACATTAAAAGAGATTGCAGATTACAAAGTTGCTTTGGATGAAGCAGCTATTGTAGCCATCACAGACCAGAAAGGAACTATCATGCATGCTAATGATAATTTTTGCAAAATCTCAAAATATAGTCGCGAAGAATTAATCGGGCAAGACCATCGTATAGTCAATTCTGGTTATCACTCAAAAGAGTATATCCGAAACCTGTGGGCTACTATAGCCAATGGTAAAGTTTGGAAAGGAGAGTTGAAGAACAAAGCAAAAGACGGAACTACTTATTGGGTAGATACCACTATTATCCCTTTTCTGAATGAGGAAGGAAAGCCTTATCAGTACGTTGCAATACGTGCAGATATTACCGAAAGAAAGGTGATGGATGAAAGAATACTTCAGTTAAATAATGAGTTGGAGCAGAGGGTGGAGGATCGAACAGAAGCCTTACGTGAAAGCGAAAAACTTTACAGCACTATTGCCCGCAATTATCCCAACGGAACTATCAGCGTATTTGATCAAGAACTTCGTTATGTTTTTGTAGAAGGTAAAGAACTTTATAAAATAGGAGTTACCAGCAAAGACCTTATCGGAACAAACTATCTCGATAGGCTTCCAAAAGATATTGGAGCAAATATTAAAACACATCTGCTCAATGTTTTTAAGGGAATAAGTACTTCCTTTGAATTTGAATACCGCAATAACCATTACATACTTAATGCGGTTCCTATGCCTGACAACAAAGGCATTACCCGTCAGATTTTGGTTGTGGAACAAAATGTAACTAAGCAAAAGAAAGCAGAGAACGAAATACGCAAATCATTAGAGAAAGAAAAAGAACTCAACGAACTAAAATCCCGTTTTGTGTCTATGGCTTCTCATGAATTTCGTACACCGCTTAGTACTATTCTCTCATCCGTTTCATTGGTTCAGAAATATGATTCTCCAGAAAATGAAGACAAGCGAGAAAAACATATTATAAGAATTAAATCTGCTGTTAATAATTTAACGGGAATTTTGAATGATTTCCTTTCGCTTGATAAACTGGAAACAGGTAAAGTTGAAAATAACCCGGTTGAATTTGATGTTGTAAAGTTTGCGGAGGAAATGACAGAAGAAATGCAGGCTGTTGCCAAAAAAGGTCAAAGCGTTATTTATAATCATAGTGGAAAGAACACCAAAGTGTTTGCCGATAAACATATTCTTAAAAATATACTTCACAACCTGCTCTCTAATGCCAGCAAGTATTCTGATGAAGGAACTGAAATAAGTTTTAATACTACTAGTGATAAAACTAATTTAAAAATAGAAGTCAGAGACAGAGGAATTGGAATTCCTGAAGAAGAAAAGCAGCATATGTTTGAGCGTTTTTTTAGAGCAAAAAATGCCGTGAACATAGGGGGAACAGGTCTGGGTCTTAACATTGTTAAAAAGTATACAGAGCTGCTTG
>SXHM01000146.1 GCA_005773695.1 Bacteroidota bacterium | reverse complement strand
GACATGGGAATTGATGGTTGGAAATGTGACGGTACCGATTATTATGCCATAGGAGCAAAGTACTCGCCATACCTGGCAGCAAATGTTTCGCGTCTCAATTATTCGCATATGTACTATCAGTTGTTTCATGATTACACGCGCGAACGTTTGGGCAATAAACGGGTAAACATGTCACGCCCCATTGATAATTATGCACAGTTTGATATTGGCGGTGATTTTGTTGCCTTTACTCCACGCGATATTTGTTTCTCTTGCTGGGTAGGTGATCAGGATGGCGATTGGGGAGGCATGGAAGATGCCCTTAACAATATGTATCATTCAGATGCCTACAACTATCTTGCTTTTGGATCCGATATTGGTGGCTACCGTTCAGATGAAGATATTTTTCCCGGCCTTGGCCGCGATAAAGAATTGTTTATCCGCTGGGCACAATTGGGAGCGCTTTCTCCTTTAATGGAAAACGGTGGAGGAGGTGAACACCGACCCTGGATGTTTGATGAACAAACTGCTAATATCTATCGCAGATATGCACAATTTCACACATCACTTATTCCGTATCTGATGGCAGAGAGTGAAGCAGCAAATACTGCAGGAGTTTCGCTCATGCAGTTTTTTAATAAAACAGATTACAGCTTTATGCTGGGCTCCGATATTTTTGTAACACCGCTTATCGATGCAGGAGGAAATAAAACCGTTAATTTTCCAACAGGCGGTAATTGGGTTTATTTGTTTGATACCACTGTAGTAAAAACAGGAGGCAGCAGCGAAGCATTGAATTTTCCGTTGAGTGAATTCCCTGTTTATGTTCGTCAGGGTTCACAATACGATGATATTATTAACGACCCGGGAATTGTTGCTTCAGTTGAAGAAGATGCACAGGAACTTAATTTTTCACTTTATCCTAACCCTGGAATTAATGTTATTACTGTTGATCCTGTTGTATCAAAAGGATACTATAAAATCAGCAATGTAGCAGGGCAACTAATAATTTCAGGAATACTGGAAGGAAAAAAATTAACCATCGACATTTCATCATTATCAGCAGGAATTTATTACCTGCATTTGCAAACCAATGATGGAGCAGGAGTGAAGAAGTTTGAAGTGGTGAAATAAAAATTATCGCAGACTTACTTCTTCAGCCTGGATAACTTCGTAAGTTGAAGCATTGTAAATAAATGCAACAACGTGCAGATGATTGCTGTTCCATGCACTGTTCAGTGAAACGCTGTAACGTTTAATATCGCTGCTTCCGCTTGTGATGGGTGCTGTGCCAATTGTTTCGCCCCAGGTTCCGTTAAATGCAGTACGCAGCATGTGACGGTGAACATAATCAGAAATATCAGAAGGTGTTGCATCGTAATCTTTTTGCCAGCTTACAATGCTGTCTTCGGTAACAAATACACTCAGTTTATACTCGCCTGAAAGGTCGGCAAGAAACTCCACTTTAACATCGGCACAAGCTGTGTTGCTGGCTTCATCATATTGCGGTTTAATATAGATGTCAGCAACGGGAGCCAGAGCCATTTCTATATCAGCAGCGCTTGCCCATGAATTGTAGGAGAGAACAGGACTACTTCCGCCCATTGGTTTGCGGTTTACCATACCGTTGGGAAGGCCTGCAGCATCATTTCCAAAAAATGTATTGAGTTCGTTTCCTGCTTCTGTCCTGTAATCAGCAGCGTATGAGCCATTAGGATTGTTTTTAGGTTGGGCAAAAAAACCTACGTGTACTGACATCACCACCACTTGTTCTCCGTATGTGTTAATTAAAGCAGCAGCAGTTTCGGCAGCGCGTGGGCAGTTTCCGCAGGTGTGTCCGGTATAATCTTCTACCAGTATTTTTCGTGTGTGATTGGTGACAGCTTCAAAATCCTGTGGAGGGCATAGAACTGTATCCACTCCGTTTCCTTCGGTGTATGGTGCCTCAATATAATCGCAGGAACTGAACGAAAAAATCAGTACAGCGAAAGCTGAAAATAAAATGAAGTTGTTAACTGTATTCATGTGGCGTATATTTTAAAAATCAGAAACTCATCATTACTGAAAGGGTTAATCCGTTTGATGCGGGAACATTACGGCAAACACCGCCCACGCAAAATATACCCGCTCGCTGACGACCGTATGTAGCAGTTATTCGCACTTTATCCATCAGGTAACCAACAGTTATGTTAGGGTAGTGCAGACGCTTTTTAGCCACTTCATTTCCGTAATTGTATTGGTTCATAACCGCCACAAAATATTTACTGTGCGTAAATTCCAGCAAGCCCATTGCCCAGCTTCCTTCATCCTGTTTGGTGGTAAGGCTTTGCAGCTCCATGCGCAAGGCATATTTCTGATTGAATTTATATGTGACATCAACAATTCCCATGTCTGCATACACAGTTCCGTAACCCGATAATCCTTGTACCACATCTTTATTGTAAACTAAATTAAGGTATTGCAGAATCAGTTTTACTTTTTTGCTGAGTTTGCGTGAAACTTCAATGTTGAAATCACGGAAATAGGCCTGCCCGTTTGTGCTCAGGAATTTTGACTCATATCCTAAACCATTGTAGAGTGTTGTGGTGTCCAATCCGTTCACAGTTGAATAATTTACGGTGATAGTTGTTCCGTATTTGCCACCAAGTTTGGTTTCTTTTTTAATGGTGTAGGTCAACTCCGCTTGTAAAGATAATTCTCCATTAGGCTGTGTGGCATAAGGGTAAATGGTGGCGGGAAGATTGTAAGTATGTTGACGCGTTAAAGCCGGCAGATAATTTATTTGCAGATTGTTTCCCGTTGCAGTTCGGTCGCTGCGGAAATCCATGTTGTCAATCCGTTTAGCGCTTACAATCAGGCCAAGTCCTTTTGTTGACCATGCAGCTGTTACCAGCAAGCCGCTTCCGGGTTTGTAAATAAATTTATTTGTGGATGAGGGATCGTTAATCTTATAAGCATATTCGCCAGAAAGATTGAATTTGCCGTAAATAAAATTCAATCGTGCGCTCCATGCACCCACGTTTTCGGGAAGTTTGTAAACAGGGTCCTGATCGCTTTGGTATTTGCTTACAAAGCTTCCGCCAAGAATTAATTTGGCTTTTGATTCTGCAATTTTTTTAAACAATTCGTTGATATTTATTTCACCGTCAAAAGCGCGCACAATTCCGGGACCGCGGTCAAAGAAAGTTCGTTGCAAAGCCACCAAGCCTTTAACGGTAAGACCTTTTACAATTGTGTATTTTATGCGAATGCCGTCAAACACATTGTCGTATCCAAGCCCGCGCTCTTCATAGGCGCGTAAAATCATCCCGCTTCCAAACTGCTCGTAAAAATTTCCTGCAGTTATTTCTAATCCTTTGTAATCGTAGGTGATAAAACGATACGGAATGCCAACACCTTTATATCGTTGATCAAACCCCTGCAAGGCGTTAAGGTATGTCTCTATTCTTGCTCCTGCGGTAAAACGACCGCGGGTATAAATCAAATTTCCGAAAGCATTCATGCGCATTTTTTCAGGAACCTCCGGTGCTCCAATGGCAGAATCAGGATTGTAGTATTGCGCATCAATCTGGAAATTGCCATGCAACTCGCCATAGTCAGGTGTTTGTTGCTGGTTTTCCTGAGAAAAGGAAAAGAACGAAATGCTGATGAAAGAAAATAACAGGAGTTTTTTTAACACAGAATTCACAGATTTATAAAGAGAAAAATTATTTTACAGTTGTAATCTTTTTCACTTCATCATAAAGATGAAATTCATCGCCCTCTACATAGCTGGTATGTTGCCACACAATTTTTTTATCACCACTTACTAAAAAAGTATGCGGAATGGTGTTCACATTCAGTGCCCGCTTTAAATCACCATTTGGATCTAAATATACTTCATAGTCCCATGCCTGAGAATCTACATAAGGCTGCACTTTAGGATTGTTGCGCGAATCGTCAATGGAAACGGCAATAATTTTTACACCTGTTTCTTTCTGCCAGTCCGAATAAATCTCGTTGATGTTGTTTAGTTCTTTTTTACAGGGTGTGCACCATGTTGCCCAAAAACTGATAATCATCGGCTTGCCTTCGTTGTCGAAGTTAGCTGAGTTAAATGTTTTTCCGTCCAGTGTTTTTATATCTACCGAAGGCAGTGCGCGCACATCATCTAATAATGAGTTTCCGGTTTGAGCAAATGAGGCAGTTGCAAAAGCAATCAGAATAAGAGCGTAAATCGATTTCATGAATAAATAGTTTTAAAAAACAAAACCTGCGGCTCGCATTATTCGTGCCAACCGCAGGTTCTATCAAATGCAATCAGTCAAATTATTTGGTAACTGAAAGTTTATGAGAAACGGTTTTGTTGCCTATGTTCAGGTTCATTACATACATGCCTGCTGCAAAGTTTTCTCCATTAATCTGGAAGTTATGCTGACCAGCTGTCTGCAAACCAAAATCATTTGCATAAACCTCCTGACCGGTAAGGTTGTAAACGCGCACATTTACATCTTCCATACCTTCAACAGTGTAGTAAACATTGGTTTGGTTGCTGAAAGGGTTTGGGTAAACCTGCAGGCCGATTGCTGCTGCAGACTCATCAATACCAATGGTAGCAGGGGTGTTGGCAATAGCTGCCTGATAAACTACTTTGGTGTCCATATTCTGAACAAAAGCTACGACAGTAATGTCATCAATGCTTTCCCACAGGTTATAGTTGCCCTGAGCCGGGCCACCAACTGTAAATGAGTATGCTTTGTTAACAGTAATCGGTGTTCCTGCTGTTACATTTGAAAGTGTATTTCCGTTTGCATTCGGTAGCATTTTACGCTCAACAAAATGGAAATCATCCTGAGAAGTAGTGCTTGCAGTATATTCATAGTAGTCTTCAGTTACAGCAATGAATAATTTAATGTTGCCCGGAAGATCAGCATAAGGTGTTACCACCGCTGTAACATCAACCTCGTTCTGGAAGTTAAGTGCATAAGAAAGTTGAATGTTTACAAAAGAAGGCTTTGCCTTTGCCGCAGACACTTCCTGTGAGCTGCCTCCGCTTGGCATTCCGTTCAGGAAAAGGTCAGGAATACCTGAAACTCCGTAAAAACCTCTGCGTGTATTTCCGTCAGGATTATAGCTGGGGTCATTTCCCGGGCTTGGCCAGTTCATCTGGTATTTTACAGCTGCAACATCTCCACCGGGAATGTTGGTGTTTACAGAAGTCAGGTAAGGGTCAAAGTCTACATTGAATGCAGCGCATGGGCCGCATGTTGAACTGGTGAATTCTTCAAATAAAGGAAGGCTTGGAACACTTTGTGTTGCTACAGAAACTTCTTTTGTCATTTCATCATTTGTATCATCCTGGTCGCCACCGGTAACATTACTTACCCAAACTTTAACCGAATAGGTTCCTGATGCATTTGCATTCCACTCTGTTCCGTGATCGTAATCATACGTAGCGCAAGAACCAATGGTGCTGTTAATGGTTTGTGTAACAGTTGCTCCGTTATCAATGCTGTAGTTCAAATCAAATGACTGAACACCGCTTGAACCCAGGTTTGCAATTGTTCCCTGAATTGGAGTGCTGCCCATTACAATAATAGGATCAATATCAAATGAAGTTACAGCTAGGTCAACGTTGGGTTGAGCCACAACAGTAAAGTTCGAAGTTTCGCTGTCAGTAAATTCAGCACCGCTTGCAACGGTATTGCAACCGTTCATTTTTACAGTGTATGATCCGTTTCCGTAAGCGCAGCAAATACCGTCACCATATCCGTCTTCAATAATGAAAGTAAGTTGAGTGCCGTGCGGAACACAAACTGTTTCAGTGTGGCTTGTTCCGTTGTTGCCGTCTACATAAGGACCTCCGCTTAATAAAGTGTTTGTTCCGTCAGTTAGTTCCCAGCTTGTTTCAGAACCATAATTGTCTTCAACTATGGTAATTGAAATCTCAGATTGACCTCCCGGGCATTGCGCCTGAACAAAATTAGCTGTAAAAACAGCAATCATTAAGGCTAAAAATTTTGTAAAAATTTGTTTCATTAGGTTGATGATTAGGTGTATATTGATTGTAAATTAACAGCAACAAAAGTATATTATTTTTAAACTCCTGACATTTATTTAACTCTTTTTTAGCGATTATATTACCTTTGCGACACTGTTTACTTAAATCAAAAATAAAAATGAAAAAAATTGCTACACTTTTACTTGCACTGTTTGTTGCAACTTTTACCTTCGCTCAAAACTATGAATTTACTTATCTTGCACTTGACCAATGGGCTGATGTTAACACAATGATGACAGGAAGAGCTTATATAAAGAACCTTACGGGATCTTCCGTAAATCTGAAAGTAAAGCGTATTGAACATAATGTTGTTGCCAATACTGTAAATTATTTCTGCTGGGACGTTTGTTACGGACCATCAACCGATATTTCTGTTAATGCGCTTACCATAGCTCCCGGAGATACTATTTTCGATTTTTATGGAGACTATGAACCTCAGGGTAATGCCGGTACCAGCCATATTCAGTATTGTTTTTTCAATCAGGCAGACCAAAGCGACTCTATTTGCGTTAATGCCTATTTCTACGCCTCTCCAACCGGAGTTGAAACGCTTATGTATTCTGATGCAAACACCGTTTCGTCAGCATATCCTAACCCTGCTGCAAACACAACAAAAATTAATTACACACTGCGCAACGATGCACGTGCTGCGAAAATTGAAATGCATAATATGCTTGGCGCAAAAGTGAAAGTTATTGACCTCACAGAAAAATTTGCATCTGTAGAAATTCAATTAAGCGGACTTGAATCCGGAGTTTACTTCTATTCACTTATAGTGGATGACAAAGCAGTAGCTACTAAAAAATTAGTAGTAACTAAGTAGGTTTACTTTCCGAACGCCTTATTAATATAGCCCATCTCTACTTCGGTAACGCGGTCAATAAACTTATTGAAGACATCTCTGCTAACGGCAACTGTTGCCTTGAACCCATCATTGGCAAAATGATACAAAGGCATTACGCCAAACATAATAGCAAAGCCGTAAGCGGCTTTCAGCAGAACTTCGTTAAAAGGTCGATGAGCCAGTTGATGACTTACCAGCATACACTTCAGTGCTACAAAAAGTTGTTCGCGTCTTTCGGCTTCCAGGCCTAATTCTTTGTATAAAACAAAGTATTCTTCAAGGTTTATTTTTACTCCTTCTTTCCAACCTTTTTTAATTAGAAGTGCAGCCATTTTGCGGTCAAGAGCATGGGTTAGCTGATTAAGTTCAATCAGGTTTTCAAGGTTCTCGCGGGTGTTTTCATTCAGTTGCCCTTTTACTTTCTGGTAGGTGTTTATAGCAATCTGAATAATGGTATCCTGTGCCTCCAGATCATAAATCTGTTCAAAGAAAAACTTCACTAATTTTTCAGTGTCTTTTCGTTTAAAATATTCGTCATAATCTTTACGAAAACGTTCAACCTGACTGCGGACAATTTCTTCCTGTGCATTTCTTAACAAAACTTTATCGGGTGTTTCTTCTTTTTTGTCCGTCATACTTTTTTTTAAAATGATTTCACAAAGGTATTCAGTAACTCCTCAACTTAATAAACATTTATAGTTTCTAAACTTTCTAACTTTGTACTTGAATGGATTTTCAACTAACCTCAGATTACAAACCCACAGGCGATCAACCGGAAGCAATTAAGCAATTGGTGGAAGGGGTAAACCGTGGTGACGAGAATCAAACGCTGCTGGGTGTTACCGGTTCGGGAAAAACATTTACAATAGCCAACGTTATTCAGCAGGTGCAAAAACCCACGTTGATCATGAGCCACAACAAAACGCTGGCTGCACAATTATACAGCGAGTTCAAACAATTCTTTCCTCAGAATGCAGTTGAGTATTTTGTTTCTTACTACGATTATTATCAGCCTGAAGCCTAT
>SXHM01000145.1 GCA_005773695.1 Bacteroidota bacterium | reverse complement strand
TACTATTTCATTTATTTTCGCGTTCTGAAATAAAAAACACTATTCAATGAAACACTTTACAACCATTCTTGTTCTTATACTCGGATTATCAATCACTTTTTCTTCTTGCAAAAAAGAAAACAATGATGATTTAAATAATGACGGTATCAACTCTGACCCGCAACTTAATCCGAGTGAACATCCTCGATTAGTATTAAAATTTGTATTCGACTCTACACAGGTGCGTTTAAATGCGTTCGGACAACCTACTAATGTTCCTTCAGGAAGAGCAGCTCAATCACCTGTTTTCCGAAAAATGAGCGGACATTATGTAGAGCTGGCTACCAATGATTTTACAGCCATTGGCGGTGGTGCTGTGTTATTCAAAAACTTGGAAACTACCGCAGGTGGAGATAAAGCTATTGACTTTGAAGAATCAAAGGTGGTTGGTCCTGGCGAAGAGTTTTTCTCTATGCCTTTAAGTCAGATACCTGCCGGAAGCTATAAATGGTTGCGCGTTTCATTGGCATACCAAAACTACGATGTGAAAGTGAAATTTTTAGGCAATCAGTTTACAGGAACAGTTGCATCGTTTATCGGCTACAATACTTACATAAAAACGTATTCGCCTTTAAATGTTCCTATAACAGTAAATGATGATAAAGCTCAAGGCTATTGGGCATTTGAGGCCTTCGGCCAGGTTACCTCAGGCCAAGCACCGGCAGGAGCAACAACAGTTGTAAATCCATTGTTCTTAAATTCTCCGTTGCCTTCAGGTTCTTGTCTGGTAACCGGTCAATTTGCAGGTGGCAACATGGTTATCACAGGAAACGAAGTGGATGATATTGTGGTAGAAGTATCACTCTCTACTAACGACAGTTTTGAGTGGATTGATAACGGTGACGGAATCTACGAACCAGAAGTTGGTGATGTGGTAATTGACATGGGAATTCGCGGAATGATACCTACCGTTCAATAAATTTATTTGATCTAAAGTGCTGTCACTTCGAGCGTAGTCGAAAAGTTTTAATTATTGCTTCTCGACAACGCTCGAAGTGACAAAAATCATTCTTCTTTTTTCAGTGCTACAGCCGAAATAACTGATACCATAAAGCCGGCAATCATTATTCCGAACAAAGCGGAAGTAGATTGCACAAAAGGTGAATAAACCTGCTTTGCGCCTCCTATAGTTTTCTTTGTGTCTTCCGCACTCAGCTTATTATCGGCTGCATACTTGATTGCTTCTGCTACTGCGTTTTCAACCATGTAGGTGTTCATGTATTTGTAATAAACAAACGTATAAACACATACTATCATACCGGCTGTGGCAGCTATTGCCATTCCGGTTTTAAGCGCACTGTTAAAAGGCAATAATCCGTCATTATCTTTTCGTGCTATATACATGGCAACAGGAATTGCCAATGAAATAACAATAAGTTCGGCAAGATTTGTAAAGCTGCCTGCGTGAGATTCGGTGTATCCACTAAGGAAAAGAATAGTTTTAAAGATCACAGGAACAAGTCCTGCAACCAATCCAATTGTGTAAACTTTTTTCAAAGTTTAGGCTTTAACAAGAACCGGAAATTTTAAGCGGGCAAAGTGGTAAGCGCCAAACAAAGCAGCAGAGTAAAACAAATCACCAAGTATGGTATTCACAAAAAAACTTCCGAAAACATCGTTGGTATAAAAAGGAATTGCGAGTGTATAAGCAGAAATAAGTCCAGCTAAATCTTTTGTGTACATCGGATAAATCAACCAGCAATAGAAATTGGTAACCAGAAAAAACAAAAGTGAAGAAGATAAAGATGCCAGAACAATTTTTCCTGTACTATAGTTGTTGCTCAGCCAAAACCCAATAAACGAAATCATTATAAAAGAAATGTAAACTCCTAACATCTGATCATGGAACCCTAGAAATAAATCAGAAATAAACATAGCTATTAACGGAATTGCAACTGCCAGTTTTTTATCGTTTAGCAATGCGCCACCAAACAAAGCCATTCCTGCAATAGGCGTAAAATTAAATGGATGCGGAATTAAACGGCTTAATGCAGCTATTAATAATGCACTTGATACAAAGATAATTTTAGGTGTGAAGATTTTGTTCATGGGTTTGAGTTTTTCGGTTGCAAAAGTAATAACTAATCGCAAACGCAGCAATCATTTAGTTCAATTCGCTAATTTGCAGAGTTTTTTATGAATAAAACAGTTTCATACCCGCGCGCTGCACTTATCGGAAACCCATCTGACGGATATTTCGGAAAAACCATTGCATTTACATTCAGTAATTTCAAAGTTGAAGTTACGCTGAATGAAACTAAAAAATTAGAAATCATTCCCGGCAATCGCGACAGAATGGTATTTGATAACATTGATGAACTGGTGAGTGAGGTAAAACAAAACGGCTATTACGGTGGCATACGTTTAATAAAAGCTGCAATAAAGAAATTACACGACTACTGCGCTGAAAATAACATTCTACTATCTGAAAAAAATTTTACCATTGGCTTTACTTCAAGTATTCCCGACAGATTGGGCTTAGCAGGCTCAAGTGCTATTGTTACCGCTTCAATAAAAGCCATGATGCAGTTCTATGGGATTGAAATTTCAAAACCAATTCTTGCAAATCTTATTCTGTCTGTTGAAAAAGATGAACTTAAAATCGGTGCAGGTTTGCAGGACCGTGTGGCTCAGGTTTATAATTGTCCTGTTTACATGAACTTCGACAAAGCATTAATGGACAAAGAAGGATTTGGTGAATACATTCCTTTTGATAAAAAGCTTTTACCTCCTTTATATATTGCCTATCGAACAAATCTTTCCGAAGGTTCAGAAATAACTCACAATGATTTTGCTAAACGTTACATGAAGAAAGAACCGGCAGTGTTAAATGCAATAAGTCAGTGGGCAGAACTAACGGATAATGTCTGGAATAAATTACAGAGTGGCGATAAAAATATTGCTGCACTTTTAAACCGCAATTTTGAAATCCGCAAAGGTGTTATGAATGTGAGTAAAGGAAATCTGGAATTGGTGCAAACTGCTCAATCTGTTGGTACAAGTGCAAAATTCACCGGTTCGGGTGGTGCAATTATTGGTACTTATACTGATGAAAAAATGTATGATAAATTAGTTGCAGTAATGAAACAGATTGGAGCGGAAGTGATAAAACCGGAAATAGTTTAAATGAAAAAGAAAATAACAAAAGCAGTAATTCCAGCAGCAGGTTTTGGAACACGATTGCTTCCTGCTACAAAATCACAACCCAAAGAAATGCTGGTGGTGGTAGACAAACCCGTAATTCAATATGTGGTGGAAGAAGCCGTGGCATCTGGAATTACCGATATACTGATTATTATTTCGGAAGGAAAAGAAGTTTTGCGAGAACATTTTAAGCAAGACCTTGAACTAGAGAAGTTGTTAACGCAAAAAGGTAAAAGCGAAGAACTAAACTCAATTAAATCATTAAATCACTTAGCCAACATTCATCTGGAATATCAACACGAACAAAAAGGATTGGGTGATGCAATCAGCTATGCTGAAAAATTTGTGAACGGTGAACCGTTTGCAGTTTTACTGGGTGATACCATTATAGAAACTACACAACCTTTGACATTGCAACTCGCTGAAGTTTTTCAAGAATACCAAAGTCCGGTAATTGCTTTGCAAGAAGTTCCACTTTCCATTGCACACCGCTATGGAGTTTTTGTAGGAGAAAAAATTGCAGAACGCTTATTTAAAGGAAAAGAATTGGTGGAGAAACCAACACCTGACAACATTCCTTCCAACCTTGTTTTTGCCGGAAGATATGTGATGACACCCGAAATTTTTGATGCCATAAGAAAAACAAAACCGGGAGTGAACAATGAAATTCAATTGACAGATGCCATCCGTTTATTAATGAATGAGCAAAGTGTTTACGGACTTGCTTTTGATGGGGAACGCCACGATGTGGGCAATAAACTGGATTTTATAAAAACGAATTTATTGTTGGGTTTAAAAAGGAAAGATATTGGTGAAGAACTAAAAAACTGGATAAAGAGTTTATAACAAATTCAATTAACTTTACAATTACTTTTTCAATATGGAACTGACAAAAGAAAAACAATTCCGTAACTACACGCAGGGTGATACCATTGAAGTCATCCGCGACAACTACCGAAAAATGCGTTCGCGACAAACGGTAGAATATGTTGAACGCATGCGTAAAGAATATCTTACGTTCACCCGTCCTATGCACATCTGGGATGCGATGGAAAAACTAAACAATTTTGTTGACCTTAGTGATCCTGATATCAATCTGCCGAATGTTATGCACTTAATTCAGGCAGCTGAAGGGATGAGAGCGGATAACCGTCCCGATTGGATGCAGTTAGTTGGTTTGATTCATGACCTTGGAAAAGTAATGTACCTCTGGGGAAAAGATGAAGACGGAACAACATTAAAAGAACAATGGGGTTTAGTAGGCGATATTTTTCTTGTAGGCTGCAAACTTCCTGATACCTGCGTGTATGAAGAGTTTAACGAACTCAACCCTGATATGCAAGATACACGCTATAACACCGAGTACGGAATTTATCAACCAAATTGCGGTCTTGACAATACGCTGAAAGCATGGGGACACGATGAATACCTTTATTCTGTTTTAAAAAATCATCCAGCTAATAAAATTCCTGAGGAAGGTATGGTGATGATCCGTTATCATTCATTTTATCCGTGGCACACTGGAGGCAGCTATACGCATCTTATGAATGAACGGGACCACCTTTACAAAGAATGGGTAAAAGATTTCAATCAATATGATCTTTATACCAAACGTGCTGAAAGCTATAACCTTGAAGAACTGAAGGCCTATTATCTTCCCATTATTCAAAAATATCTGGGTGATAAACCTGTTTATTTCTGATGTGTGGTTTATCCCATTCTTAAAATATTTGTTCGCCTTGCACTAAAGATTTTTTGCGCTGAAATACTAGTTCACAATCTTCGGGCCCTCAATACCAAAGGCCCATTGCTGATTACAGCCAACCATCCTAATTCTTTTTTTGATGCAGTTGTAATTGGAGCTTTATTTAAAGAACCTGTTCATTTTCTGGCGCGTGGCGATGCATTCAAAAAGCCCTGGCACAATGCACTTCTGAAAACACTGAACATGATACCTATTTACCGCCTGAGCGAAGGGAAAGAAAATCTTCATTTGAACGAAAAAACATTTCAGATCAGTCAGGAAATTTTATCAAAAGGTGGAATTGTATTGATCTTCATTGAAGGACTTTGCGTTCAGGAATTTGGGCTTCGTCCTTTCAAGAAAGGAGCTGCACGCATTGCACTGAATTGTCATAATGACACTATTCCTTTAAAAATTCTGCCACTTGGAATTAATTATTCTGATTTCAGAAAAGTTGGAATGTATATTGAAGTACATCCCGGAAAGTTACTTCACCCTGATGAAGTTTTCAAAGAAAAAGATACCGCTTCAAACTTGTTAGCTTTTAACAACAGTGTGTATAATGAATTAGAAAAACTGGTTTGGAAAGAAAACAAAAACAGAAGACCG
>SXHM01000144.1 GCA_005773695.1 Bacteroidota bacterium | reverse complement strand
CAGGCAATATAGAAAAGGATATGCGCGAAATCATGGATTTTTATCGCAACATCAAAGCACGTCATCCTGAAAGATTTAGTCTTGATTTAGATTATACCTGAGTAATAATTCAGGTATTGTTGATTAAAAAATTAACCTTAGTTTTGAGAAACAGGTATCTGCTTATTTTATGAATTCCATACTTGCCAAGATAGTAACCGACACCATTCTGCAAAAGAAAAGGCAGAATATTGGCAAAGAAGATGCGTACTCCCAATTTGAGTTGGCAAAGGGGCTTAGAGAGCTACGCATTAATATCGTTAATTTTTTCAGAGATATTTTTTTGATTACTGCCGGAATTTTTTCTGCCGGTTTCGGTTTGGAAAGTTTTCTTATTCCTAATAATTTTATTGATGGAGGAGCAACTGGTATAGCACTTTTACTTGCCGGAATTTTTGATTTGAATTTGCCGATGCTGCTCTTGCTGATTAATATACCTTTTCTTATTCTTGCTTATAACGTAATCAGTAAATCATTTGCGATTCGGGCTGCAATTGCAATTGCGTTTCTGGCATTAGTGATAGCCACAGTTAATTTTCCGGATATAACACAGGATAAATTGTTAGTCTCTGTGTTTGGTGGTTTTTTTCTTGGGGCAGGAATCGGACTTACTGTTCGCGGCACTGCTGTGCTTGACGGAACGGAAGTTCTTGCTATAGCATTGAGCCGGAAAACGGGTTTAACCATTGGCGACATTATTCTACTCATCAACATTTTGATATTTTCAACTGCAGCTTATTTTATTTCCATTGAAACTGCCCTGTATTCCATAATCACTTATTTGGCTGCTTCTAAAACATTGGATTTTATTATCGAAGGTATCGAAGAATATACCGGAATTACAATTGTGTCGAGTCATAGTGAGGAAATTCGTTCAATGGTTACTGAAAAATTGGGAATGGGCGTTACTGTTTATAAAGGCAAACGCGGTTTTGGAAAAAATGGAAGTCAAAACGATACCGATATTATTTTTACAGTTATCACCCGATTGGAAATAAGCAAACTGCGAGC
Source organism: Bacteroidota bacterium (assembly GCA_005773695.1). Next base: position 4,440 of record SXHM01000144.1, on the reverse strand, counting down.
AGAAATTGAAAAGATTGACCCCAATGCTTTTGTGGTAATGAACAGTGTAAAAGATACCCGGGGCGGTATGATCAAAAAACGTGCTTATAAACATTAACCTATGACTAATGAACACCAACTCGTAGGAGAAGCGCTTGATAACTACTTTGAAAAGTACGGGCTCGGTAAAGATGGAGGTCTTGATAAGCCCTGGGGGAAAGTAAAAGTAGGAAACATTTATATTCCGATTCCTAATCCGGAATCAAGGAAACGGGCTTTGGTGTTTCATGACATGCATCACCTTGTTACGGGCTACAGTGCAGAGTGGAATGGCGAATTTGCCATAAGCGGATGGGAAATCGGTTCGGGTTGCAACGATTATTATGCAGCGTGGGTGTTAGATTTAGGTTTGTTTGCGTTGGGAATTTGGGTGCGTCCTAAAATAGTTTTCAACGCTTTTGTGCGCGGCATACGCTCAAAAAATCTTTACCATTACCTGCTTACTCCTCAGGAAGCAAAACAGAAGACAATAAATGAATTGCACGATTTTCTTGAAATAAAAGAACCCGGTTATGAAAATCCTACCACTAAAGAGAAAACAGAATTTGTGAAATGGTGGTTTATCTCCTGGCTGTTTTCGTTTGTGTTTTTTCTGTTGCCGCTGCCTTTGTTGGGCTATGTGATGTGGATTTTCTTGAATTATGAACCCTGAATACAGAGGTTAAACATTTCTACTTTTGTACAATATTTCCGAATAAAAATGTCAAAAGAAAAACAAATACCAATTGCAAAAGGTCATTGGCTTTTTGGCTCTGTAAAAGAGATGAATAAAGATATACTAGGCTATATTAGCGAACAGCGCAAACTATTGGGAGATATTTTTATGTAGATGTTTTTGCGTTTAAAATCATCGTTATCACCAAGCCTGATTATATCCGCCATGTGTTGCAGGAAAACAATAAAAATTATGTAAAAAGTTTCAGCTATGAAGTGCTGAAGCTTTTTCTGGGAAACGGTTTGCTGACGAGCGAAGGTGATTTCTGGCGTAAGCAGCGCAGACTGGCGCAACCTGCTTTTCATAAAGAGAAACTGATTGAAATTACCAAACAAATGTCGCTCTCTGCTGAAGCGCTTGCTGCCAAACTTGAGGATATAAAACAACAGGGAAAAGAGATTGATATTACTGAATACATGAATGAGGTTACGTTGGATATTGTGGCGGCAGCTTTGTTCAGTTCTAATGTAAGCGAGAAAATGGAAACCATCCGCAATTCATTGACAGTTGCCAATGAGTTTGCCATCAGCAGAATTCAAAATCCCGTTCGCTGGCCGCTGTGGATGCCAGTTAAGGCTAACCGCGATTTCAGAAAAGCAGGGAAAGATTTAGATAGTGTTATTTATAGTTTTATTGAAAGCCGCAGAAAACTGAAAGAGCATCCGAATGATTTGCTTTCGATGCTTATGGATGCGGTTGATGAAGAAACGGGTGAACGCATGAGCGACCTCCAACTGCGCGATGAGTGTATGACTATTTTTCTTGCGGGACACGAAACTACTTCCTTGTCGCTTTCGTGGTTTTGGATGCTGATGGATCAACATCCTGAAGAGGAACAAAAACTCTGCGATGAACTGAAAACAGTGCTTGACGGAAGAACACCCACCTTTGCAGATATTCCCAGATTGAAATACACCAAACAGTTGATTGAAGAAAGCATGCGTCTGTATCCCCCGGCATGGACTGTAGGAAGAAAGTCTTTAGCAGCAGATGAAATTGACGGATATAAAATTTCGCCCTCACAAAACATGATGCTGATGACATACATTGTTCACCGTCATCCAGATTATTGGGAAGAACCAGATAAGTTTAAACCCGAACGTTTCAATGACGAGAATGCAAAGAGCATTAAGAAGTTCGCTTACTTCCCGTTTGGTGGAGGACCCAGACTCTGCATAGGCAATAGCTTTGCTATGATGGAAATGCAATTGGTGATTGCAACTTTGGCGCAACGCTTTAAATTCCGCAGAACAGAATCGCATGAAATTGAGAAGGACGCACTAGTCACTATGCGTCCGAAAGGCGGAATTAAAATGAAGGTTATTGCTGTTTAAGTCTTTTGCTTTTTCTTCTTCGCAGCCGGAAAAAGTATGTTGTTAAGAATAAGCCTGTAGCCCGGTGAGTTAGGGTGCAGTGCTAAGTCTGTTGGAGGATCTCCAACAAAGTGCTGATAATCTTCCGGGTCGTGTCCTCCATAAAAAGTCCATGTTCCGTTTCCAAAGGTTCCGTGAATATATCGGGCTTCATCCAGCGCCTTATTTTCGCCCATAATCAATACTTCTGATTTTATAAACTTTTTATTGAATGCGGTGCTTTGTCCCATAAAGCCTTTGATGATTTGCTGGTGGTTTTGGCAAAGCATGGTTGGAATAGGATCCCATTTTGCAGAAAAGTCGAACAGCGTGAAGAAGTCTGAGTATCTTCTTACTTTGGCAACCCTTATTTGAGTAGCATCAATGTTTGAAAATTCATACTCCATCGGATTTGTTTTTAATGTGAAATCTTTGAAAGCAAAGGTTTGCGAAAAATCTAGTTTTTTGTTGTAATCACTTGTGGTGCCATCACCGTCAAACATGTTTTCGCAGATATCTAAATCCTGGGCTGCCATTGCTATGTCATATGAATCAGTTGCAGAACACATGGTGAAAAGAAAACCTCCACCTGCAGTAAATTCTTTTATTTTTTGAGCTACCGCAAGTTTTAATTTAGATACTTTATTGAAGCCTCTTGCTTTTGCACTTGACTCGGAATAACGAACCTGTTCCTGATACCAGGGAGCGTTTTGATATGAAGCATAAAACCTTCCGTATTGTCCGGTAAAATCCTCGTGGTGCAGATGTAGCCAATCATAAAGCGGAAGTTTTCCATCCAGGATTTCATCGTCATAGATTACTTCGTATGGAACTTCTGCGTAGGTAAGAACCAGTGTTACCGCATCATCCCAGGGTTGTTTGTTCTTAGGAGAATACACTGCAACTTTTGGGGCTTTCTCTAATTTTGCCACATCCATATTCACTTCGGGGTCGGCAATTTCCAGTAAGATAGAGGTTGCCTGAACATCGGCAATTATCTCATAGCTCACACCGCGAATAACACATTCGTTTTCTATCGTTTTGCTTTGCTTAATCATAAAACTGCCGCCACGGTAGTTGAGCAGCCAATCCACTTCCACATCTTTGGATAAAACCCAGTAAGCAATTCCGTAGGCTTTCAGATGGTCTTTCTGCGATTCATCCATTGGAATAAGAATATAGGCAGCGCGGAGACTTCCCGCTAACAATACAAATGTAACAATGAATAATATGCGTTTAATTTTCATAAAATACTAACGCAAATTTCGGAAAGAAATTGGATTAATCCTTGAATTCAATTAAAACGGAGAAAGATTATCGTCTTCCTCAATGTTATTCATTCGCGATGATTTGGTAGTTGTTGGCGCAATAAAATCTGAGGAATTTGAAATTCCACCTTGCGGATCAAAACTTCCCATCTCATCGTTATTGGTAAACTTAGCCAGACGGTCAATAAATTTCAAACGTACATCTTCTAATGAACCGTTCCGGTGTTTGGCAATAATAACTTCGCCCTGTCCTGTTGCAGGATCACCGTTTGAAAAAGTGTCGAGTTTGTAATATTCGGGACGGTAAAGAAATAACACAATGTCGGCATCCTGCTCAATAGCACCCGATTCACGTAAATCAGAAAGTTGCGGACGTTTATCACCCGAGCGGGTTTCAACCTGACGGCTTAACTGTGAAAGAGCAATTACCGGAATTTCTAATTCTTTAGCTATGCTTTTTAGTGAGCGCGAAATCATACTGATTTCCTGCTCGCGGTTTCCGTTTTTGCTTTCGGTGCCCGACTGCATCAATTGAAGGTAGTCAATGATAATCATGGATACATCGTGTTGCGTTTTCAGTCTGCGACATTTGGCACGAAGCTCAAAAATGGATAGGGCAGGAGTGTCGTCAATAAACAATGGTGCATCGGCAAGCGGTGTAATTTTCGATTGCAACTGCTGCCACTCATGACTTTCTAATTGTCCGCGCCTTAGTTTATCGGCAGGCAATTCTGTTTCGCTCGAAATAAGCCTGTTCACTAGTTGAATAGACGACATCTCTAATGAAAACAATGCAATTGGTTTTTTGAAATCAACTGCAATGTTACGCGCCATCGATAATACAAAAGCAGTTTTACCCATACCCGGTCTAGCTGCCACAATAATCAAATCAGATTTTTGCCAGCCCGCTGTAACACGGTCAAGCGCTGTAAATCCTGAAGGTACGCCCGTTAAGTGACCATCATTATTTTTTGCTTTTTCAATTTCTTTAATGGCTTCGTATAACAACGAACTCATTTTATCATAATTCTTACGGATATTGCCTTGCGCAATTCCAAATAAACCT
>SXHM01000143.1 GCA_005773695.1 Bacteroidota bacterium | reverse complement strand
CCTATTTTTTCAGCTTTGGCTTTTATGACTTCTTCTTCTTTTTTAGCAACTGGTTGTTCAGGCTTAACAACTTTAACAGATTCCAGGTCAGCAGCAATTTTTACCGGTGCAACAACAACAGGCTGCTCAACAACTACCGGTGCTCCTATATCCTTTTTCAGACGATTTAATTCTTTCTCGGCTTGTTCCTTAAGCGATTTATCGGCTTGAAATTCCTTTACCAACACGTTGTATTGCTCCGAATCGAGTTTAGCGTTGGGATTATTCTCAACGTTAAAGCCTTTTGACTTGAGGAACTCAAGGATTGTATCCTTACTCTGGTTGAGTTCTGTTGCTACTTTGGCTAATCGCTTTGGAGCCTGGACTTCTGACATATCTATCTGCTAATGTATTTATTTTCTTTAAATCTATTGTAAAACACTTCGACTATGCTCAGTGTGACAAAGGATTATTTATTCAAACTCTGATTTCAAAATATTGATAACGTCTTTTACTGTTTCTTCTTCAAGGTCGGTGCGTTTTACCAAATCTTCAAAACCTATGTCAATTACTGATTTTGCTGTATCGCAACCAATGCCTTTCAGCTCATCAATAATCCATCCTTCAATTTCATCTGAAAATTCATCTAAGTCAACGTCTTCAACATCTACATCTGTATCGCGGTAGACATCAATTTCATAACCTGTAAGTTTTCCGGCAAGTTTAATATTATGCCCGCCTTTTCCGATTGCCAAAGATACCTGGTCAGGTTTCAAAAACACATCAGCTCTTTTCTTTTCTTCGTCAATTGAAATACTGGTAATTTTTGCAGGACTTAATGCTCGTTGAATGAACAGTTGAGTATTGGTTGTGAAGTTAATCACGTCTATGTTTTCGTTTTTCAATTCACGAACAATTCCATGAATACGTGAACCTTTCATACCTACACATGCTCCAACCGGATCAATTCTGTCGTCATAAGATTCAACTGCAACTTTAGCTCTTTCTCCGGGAACGCGGTCAATTTTCTTAATTGTAATAAGCCCGTCAAATACTTCAGGAACTTCCTGTTCAAACAATCTTTCAAGAAACTTAGGTGAAGTTCTTGAAAGAATAATTGCCGGTTTGTTGTTTCTCATTTCTACTGTCTCAATCACGGCACGCACAGTATCTCCTTTTTTGAAAAAGTCAGATGGAATTTGTTCTGTTTTAGGAAGAATCATCTCGTTGCCTTCATCATCAAGCACCAGTGTTTCTTTTTTCCAAACCTGATAAACTTCTCCGGTAATAATCTCGCTTTCGCGGTCTTTATATTTTTTGTAAATACCTTCATTTTCCAAATCATCAATTCTACCTTTCAAATTCTGACGAAGGGCAAGAACCGCTCTGCGACCAAAGTCTGCAAGCATAACAGGCTCTGTAACATCTTCGCCAATCTGAAAATCAGCGTCAATTTTCAATGCTTCTGAAAGTGGGATTTCAAGATTTTCCAAATCCAAATCATCGTCAGCTACAATTTTACGATTGCGCCATATCTCCAGGTCACCTTTGTCAACGTTTACAGTGATGTCAATATTTTCATCGGTGTAATACTTTTTAATAATGGCAGCCCTGAACACTTCCTCCATAATTCGCATCATGTTGGTTCTGTCAATGTTTTTGCTTTCTTTAAATTCTGCGAACTGTTCGCTGAGATTAATCTTGTTACTCATGATTTTTTATTTAAATGTTACTTCAATTTTTGTTTCTTTTATTTCCGGGTATTTAAGGTTTGCTATTTCATTTTGTGTTTGTTCCATGTTCTTCTTTTTGTTTTCGCGAAAAACTTCTATTACGATTCCTTCTTCATTTGCAGAAGTCATCTTACCTCTGAGTAGCCTTCCATCTTTTAATAACACTCTAACATTTCTGCCCTGATGTTTTAAAAACTGGTTCAACACTTTCAACGGTTGTTCTAACCCGGGTGAAGAAACCGTAATTTCAAAATCTTCCACATCACGGTTCAATCCAGCTTCAACAAAACGGCTTACCTCTGCACAATCACCTACATTCAGTTTTGTAGGACGGTCAAGGGCAATACTAATTCTGTTTCCACCACTCACTTTCACTTCTACAATAAAAAGCTCTGAACCTTTTATCTTTTCTTCAACTAATTCCAGTACTCGTTTTTCGCTTATCATTTCCTACAAATGAAGCGGGGACTTTTGGTCCCCGCTGTCTGTTTTCCGTAAAAATCTGCGCAAATATACTACACTTTGCGCAAAAAACAAGTTTTTATTTTAATTCAATGATATCACTTTCTTGGTTGTAACCTCTCCATCAACCGTTATACTCACCATATAAGTGCCGGGGGCAAGCTCTTCATCAGCTGATTTAATTTTCAGCAAATGTTTACCGGCTGACTGAACTGAGTTAATAATTGTTTTCACTTTTGAACCAGTTATATTAAACAGTTCAACTACTGCATGGGCTGTATTTTTCAGTGTATAACTAAGGTTGATGTTATCACGTGAAGGATTTGGATATATATCCATGTTTGAAACTGGCTTGTCTTTTTCTTCAACAGAAGTTGGGACTTCGCTTACGTATTGGTAGTAGCAGGCAAACATCTCATCCTCAGTAGTGAAACCAAATCCTACAGTATCAGGGCTTGGATTAAGCCATTGTGCTTCAAAAATTAATCCGTTGTCCATGTTTATAGGATAAAACTCATCCCATTTTCTAATCGGAGGGTGAGAATAACTGAAATACCCCTGATTAAATTCATACCCTACGTCATAAAAGCCTTCATAAATTTGCTCTCCACGTGTTCCATTAGGATTCCGCAGATAAATATCATAGTCTGCTCCTAATTTATGAGTGTGTGCCTGCATGGTCCAGTAATAAAAGGTTGTATCGGGTACTATTTGAATCATTTCTTCTACGTATGGCTGACCATTGGTTGGCGGAACCTTAAGTAGGTATGGATTCTCATTTCCAAAACCTAAAATTGCAGAATGCATTTCAACAGCACCGGAACCAAATGGTTCAGTATAAAAATTTACATACGCAGTGGCTGCAAGAATCGAATCCTGATTTGGGTTAGCAATATGAAGGTTAAAAAGTGTTACAGAGCCAATATCATGAAAAAATGCGGTTCCTTCGGGCAAAACTAATTCGCGCGAAAATTGCCACGCATTCAGCATTTTCGAATATTGGTAAACATAAGCCTGAATGATAAGATCTCCACCTGGAACAGGCTCTATATTAAAGCTTGGAGCGGCACTTTCTTCCATGTCATAAAGCACAAAATGGTGAGACGTATTGGTCATTTGAGTTTTAATTCTTTTTAACTCTTTGTCTTCAGCCAGATGGTGATAATACTTTTGAAAATATTCAATTTCAACACCCGGAGCTAAGAAAAACGGTCCATATTGAACCTGATACCCTTCGGTACCTTCCTCTTCAGGAGTAAGTGGCGCATCCACAATAGGTATACCAGGACCATTATAATAGTCATATACCAATTGCTCATCTACAACCACACCTGTATCTTGGGCTCCCCATATAATCCATTGACGGATTAACTCCACTTCGTGATTAGCAAGTGCCGGCTGTCCATCAGGCATATGATTTCCTTCACTGGTTTCCAAATCAAAATTTTGTATCAGACCATTATTAATTTTTCTCAAAAGAAAACTACGCGATGGATGGCCTGGCTCTATTCGCTTGTAGCCATTGGAGGTTGCTGTTGGATTCGTTGGATTGACATTAACCAATCTGCTGTAAACATCTGCTGTTGTTCCGCTCAGGTTTAAATTGCCGGAAGGTGAACCGCCACTGTGGCAACCTGTGGTACATTTTGTTTGAAATAGTGCATGAACATTTTCAAATGTTGATTGTGCAAATGTTTCGCTTGCTAAAAACACTGATAACACTAATGCAATTTGAGCTAAAGTAAATTTCAATTTCATAAGGTATTGATGGGTAAAAAGTTAATAAATTGGGTGTTAAAGCTTTGAAAAGGCTGCGAATTTAATTAATAGTTATGCACGCATAACATTTTTTTATACTTTTTCGGCAAATTTTAGATTATGTCCGACAACATGCTTTTATATCAGATTGCGATAACTCTTATTCCTGGCATTGGTGACATTACCGCCAAGAAGTTGATTGCTTATTGCGGTGGTGTCGAGGCTGTATTCAGTGAAAAGAAAGTTCATCTTGAAAAAATACCAGGAATTGGCTCTGCCACTGCAAAATTGATAACCGTTGCTGATGTTTTTGATCGTGCCGAAGAAGAAATTAAATTCATTGAAAAACATAAAATCAAAACATATTTCTTCACAGAGAAAGAATATCCAAACCGTTTGAAAAATTGCGATGATAGCCCTGTTCTGCTTTATACAAAGGGTGAATATGATTTTAACTCAGGTAAAATCCTGAGTATAGTTGGAACCCGAAAAGCTACTGATTACGGAAAAGAAATTTGTGAAAAAATTATTGAAGAGCTGACTCCCCTTGATGTTACCATTGCAAGCGGTCTAGCTTATGGCATTGATATTTGCGCTCACAAAGCTGCCCTGAAAAACAATCTAAAAACAATTGCTGTGCTTGGACACGGGCTTGATATCATGTACCCTTCCGTTCATCGCGATACTGCGAAAAAGATACTTTCAAATGGTGCTTTGGTAACTGATTATCCATCAAAAACAGAATTTTTTCCGGGCAATTTTCCAGAAAGAAATCGAATTATTGCAGGTATGGCCGATGCTGTATTGGTTGTGGAAAGCACTAATAAAGGTGGCTCACTTATTACCGCTGAAATTGCTAATAGTTATAGCCGCGATGTATTTGCAATTCCTGGAAGAGTGAAAGATAAATATTCGGAAGGCTGCAATTGGCTTATCAGTCGTAACAAGGCTGCATTGGTTACTTCAGCAAAGGAAATTGCTTACATGATGGGTTGGGAAACAAAAAATGAAAAGAAAAAAGTTGTTCAAAAACAGTTGTTTGTTGAGCTCACTGCCGATGAAAAAATTCTTGCAGATATTTTAACCGAGAAAGGACAACTGCATATTGATATACTTTCTGCTGCTGCAAAAATGAGTATGAGCAAAGTAGCCGCTACACTTCTGAATATGGAATTTTCTGGAGTTGTTTCTTCTCTTCCGGGAAAAATTTACAAATTGAATTAGTAGTTCAACTTCACTTTTGCTGCAACTTTTTTTGCCTTCTCAATTAATGATGCAATATCTGCATCCGGCTTGTCAGAAACCAATGCTACGGCCATTCTGCGATTGGGTCTTGTATTGGGTTTTCCGAAAATACGAATGTCGGTATTTGGTTCTTTTAAGGATTCAGCAACACCTTCATAAGTTGGAGGTGTTGGATTAACTCTATCAGCAAGAATTACGGCACTTGCTCCTGCTTTTTCTAATTTAATTTCAGGAATTGGTATTCCAAGAATTGCTCGAAGATGCAACTCAAACTCAGAAAAATTTTGCGTGCCTGCTAAGGTTACCATGCCAGTATCATGCGGACGGGGAGAAAGTTCAGAGAAATAAACTCCATCTTCGCCTAGAAAAAATTCAACTCCCCAAATGCCTTGTCCGGTTAACGCACGGGTAACCTTTTCTGCCATTTGCTGTGCTTCTTCCAATTCCTTTTTGCCAATATTTACAGGTTGCCAGCTTTCACGATAATCACCGGATTCCTGTCTGTGACCGATTGGCGGGCAAAACAATGTTGGTCCATTTTTTTGTGTTACGGTGAGCAATGTTATTTCAGTATCAAATTTCACAAATGCTTCAACAATTACTTCCTGAATATCACCGCGACTTTTGGTAGTTGCAATTTCCCAGGCTTTATCAATATCTGCTGAAGTTTTAATAGTGCTTTGTCCTTTGCCTGATGATGACATGAGTGGTTTTACCACACAGGGAATTCCAACTGTGGCAACTGCTTTTTTAAATTCTTCAGCGGTGGTTGCAAAACGATAATTAGCCGTTTTTAATCCCAATTCTTTTGCTGCTAAATCGCGAATTGCTTTACGGTTCATGGTAAAATTTGCTGCACGGGCGCTTGGAACAACTTGTATTCCTTGCTTTTCATATTCATAAAAACGTTCGGTGCGGATAGCTTCAATTTCAGGAACCACCAAATCAGGTTTGTGTTTGGCAACAATATTGTCAAGTGCATTTCCGTCCAGCATATCAATAACTTCAAACGTATCCGCAACCTGCATGGCTGGGGCACCTGAATAAGAATCAACTGCAATTACATATTGTCCCATCCGTTTTGCGGAAATCACAAATTCTTTTCCTAATTCGCCCGAACCGAGCAACATTATCTTCTTTATCATGTCTGTTTTTTTAGTGCGGGTAAAAATAAAGGTTATTAACAAACCATGTTTCAAACTTTTCTAATCCATGTAAGTTGATGCCCAATAATCAGTATACATTTGAGGCATTATTAATCTTTAAAACCAATCCATACTATGAACAAAATTTTCATGCTCATTTTCGCTGCGGGAACATTCATTTTCGCATCATGCGGAGGAGAACACAAAACTGAAGAAGCAACTACAACAGAAGCTGCTCCTGCAGCTACTGAAGCAGCACCTGCTGCCACCGAGGCTGCTCCTGCAGACACTACAAAACACTAATTTCTGATTTTTCAGAAAATAAAAAAGGGGCATTAAGCCCCTTTTTTATTTTAATTCTTCCAACGCCTTTTTCAAAACTTCATCGTCTTGAAGAACCACAGGATAATATCCTTCATCGTTCCAGATGTTGCGGGCAATAATCGCTTTGATTTGTAATTTGATGTAATCAGCAGAAACTTTTACTCCGTATTCATCTTTCTTAACTCCTTTGTTTTCGGCATAAGCAACAAAATCATTGAACATTTTTTCAGAAACTGAAAACTGCTTATTAAAACTTTCAAAAGATTTGTAAGCTGTTAATGAACTTCGATTTTTATCTGCATAATCAAATGCAAACTGGTTTACCAATCCTTTGCTGAAAACAGCAGACAGATATTTTGAAAGGCGTGTGGTATCAATCGGAACAAACACATCGGGCATAATTCCGCCTCCGCCATAAACTGTTTTTCCTCCGGGTGTTGTGAATTTAAGAGAGTCACTGAATTGAATGCTGTCTTTACTATACAGCTCTCCGTTTTCAATGCGTTCGTAATACTCATCATAATATTCTTCCACATCGCGTGAATAGGGTTTTTGAATACTTCTGCCCGTTGGTGTATAATAACGTGCAATAGTCAAGCGAATTGCTGAACCGTCAGGCAAATCAACCTGTTCCTGCACCAAACCTTTACCGAAAGTTCTGCGTCCGATAATTGTTCCGCGGTCATTATCCTGCACTGCACCAGCAAGAATTTCACTTGCTGATGCAGAACCTTCGTCCACTAAAATAACTAATGGTTTATTTTCAAAATCACCGTTTGAAGTGGCGAAATGGTTTTGGCGCGGACGGGCTTTGCCTCCGGTGTAAACAATCATTTTTCTATTCGGGAGAAATTCATCTGCTAAATCATTTGCAGCATTTAAATAACCACCCGGATTTCCGCGCAGGTCAAGAATCAATTTCTGTAATCCTGCTTTTTCTAATTTTTCAAATGCTTCAATATATTCATCAAAAGTTGTTGCCCCGAAGCGACTGATTTTGATGTAGCCTGTTTCGGCATTCAGCATAAAAGCCACATCAATACTGTGAATGGGAATTGTACCACGCGTAATGCTGTATTCAATCAGGTCTTTTACACCCCTGCGGAAAATGTGAATATTAACTTCTGTGCCTCCTTTTCCACGGAGCTTATCCATCACATCTTTTGATTTTATTCCGTTTCCTGCAACGGCTTGTCCTTCAATTTTTACTATGCGGTCGCCAGGCTGAATTCCAAGTTTTTGTGAAGGTCCTCCTGAGATGGGCGCAATTACCACAATCGTATCATCAATAATGTTGAACTCTACTCCTATTCCTTCAAACTTGCCTTCCAATGGCTCGTTCATAGCCTGCAATTCTTTTGCAGGAATATAAGATGAGTGCGGGTCTAGAGATTGAAGCAATTTGATTATTGTTTCCTCCGTAAGTGAGTCCATGCTTACGGTGTCTACATATTCCTGCTCAATATAGTTGAGAATTTCGGTGAGCTTATGGTGCTGTGGTTTTACAACAGGTTTAAATAAGTTGTGACCAGCTTCGGCATTTAGGTTTACACCAACATAAATACCGCCAACCAAAACCAAGGCAAAAAGAATGGGGAAATAAATAAACGGGCGAAACGAGTTATTGCTCATGCTCAGAGTTGCGCAATTTGAAGAACGTCTACTCCCGCATCACGCAAGAAATCAACTCCGGTTGTGTCTTTATATTCGTTAATGTAAACCAAACGCTTTATGCCTGATTGAAGAATTAATTTGCTGCATTCTTTGCAAGGCGAAAGTGTAAGGTATAATGTTGCGCTGCGCGCATTGTTAGTTGAACGCGCCACTTTCATTATGGCATTTGCCTCGGCATGCAGAACATACCACCAGGTTTCGCCTTCTGGATTTTCGCAATCATTGGGGAAGCCGGTTGGTGTTCCGTTGTAACCATCTGAAATAATCATGCCTTCTTTAACAATCAGGCTGCCTACTTGTTTGCGTTTGCAATGCGAAAGTTTTGCCCATTCCAAAGCCATTTTAAGATATGCTTTGTCATAACGCTCTTGCTTTTTTTCGCTGCTGTACTTAATAAAACCTTCGTCCACGTTTATTTTGAATAGAGCGGCAAAACTACGATTATCACTAAAACAAAAATCCCTGTTAACCATTTTTAGTAACAGGGATTTTGTTCTTGTACCCAGAGCCGGAGTCGAACCGGCACGGTTTCCCACAGGTGTTTGAGACCAGCGCGTCTACCAATTCCGCCATCTGGGCCAAAAGCGGGGTGCGAAAATAGTTAAATGTTTTTGACGTGCAAACTCTTTTAGTACGTTTGCAACATGGAAGAATTATTTAAAGCAAAAATAAACAACGGAAAAGAAACCCAAGTTGTATTCACGGACAAAAGCAGAAAGTCTGGTTCAGTTAATGGAGCAGGATTTGAATGGGATATGATTGAGGTGAAGAAAAATATGTTCCATATTATTTCAGGAACAAAATCATTTACTGCTGAAGTTGTGAAGGCAGATTTAATAACAAAGACTTTTACCATTCTGGTAAACGGACATAAATACAATGTAGATGTTAAAGACAAGTTTGATAGACTTCTGCATGAACTGGGGATGGACAAACTGGCTGCAACAGGAGTGCAGGAAGTAAAAGCTCCTATGCCTGGAATGGTCCTGAATATTATCGTTTCAGCAGGTGATGAAGTGAAGAAAGGAGATGCGCTGTTGGTATTGGAAGCCATGAAGATGGAGAACATTATTAAATCACCACGTGATGGGAAAGTGAAAAGTGTGAAGGCGGTGAAAGGAAGTGCGGTGGAGAAAAATCAATCGTTGGTTGTGTTTGAGTAAAGCTTTTAACCGCAAGACGCTAAGGCGCAAAGTTTTATTCTGCAATGAATTTACGCGAAGAAATTCTCAGAGAACATTCAAAATCTCAAACCCTGAAAATTGTGAACTATATCGGCAATGATAAGAATCGCTTTGCCGAGTTAATGAATCTGTTTTTTGGAAATACGTATCGCGTAACGCAACGCGCGGCTTGGGTTGTGAGCAATTGTGCAGAAGCGGATCCTGAGCTTATTAAGCCTTACCTTGAGCGGATGCTGAATTACTTAACCACACCTGTGCATGATGCGGTAAAGCGGAACACTATTCGCACGTTGCAGGATATTGCCATTCCGAAAAGATTGCAGGGAAAGACGGCTGATATCTGTTTCCGGTTTTTGTGTTCGAATGACGAAACAATTGCGGTAAAAGTTTTTTCCATGACGGTTTTGCACAACCTGAGCAAGGAACATCCTGATTTGAAAAATGAATTGCGCATAGCAATTGAGGAACAAATGCCTTATGCAAGTGCGGGGTTTAAATCAAGGGGGAAGAAAATTCTGAAAGAGCTCTAATCTTAAACCAGTGCAATATCAAACTGCACGAGATCAACAAACTGCTGAACGCGCTCGTCTATTTCTTCCTGTGAAAGGTTGATTAAACTTTCTGTTCCGAATTTTTCAACGCAGAAAGAGGCCATTGCTGAACCGAAGATTATTCCGCGTTTCATGTTGTCGAAAGAGATGTCTTTTGTTTGGGCAAGAAAGCCGATGAAGCCACCTGCAAAACTATCGCCTGCACCAGTTGGGTCAAAGACATCTTCTAAAGGAAGTGCGGGTGCGAAGAATACATTCTCTTTATTGAAAAGCAATGCTCCGTGTTCGCCTTTTTTAATGACTAAATATTTCGGTCCTAATTCCAGAATTTTTTGTGCTGCTTTTACTAATGAGTATTCGCCTGAGAGTTGGCGCGCTTCGGCATCATTGATGGTAAGCACATCAACTTTTGCAATTGTTTTAAGAAGGTCTTCCATGGCAATGTCCATCCAGAAATTCATGGTGTCCATTACTATGAGTTTCGGGCGGTTCGGCAATTGGTCAATGACTGCCATTTGAATGCGGGGCATGAGGTTTCCGAGCATGAGGAACTCGCAGTTTTTGTAGCTTTCGGGAACTACGGGATGAAAATCTGCCAGCACATTGAGGTCGGTTGTTAATGTGTCACGCGTATTCATATCGTTGTGGTATTTGCCTGACCAGAAGAATGTTTTCTCGCCTTGTTTTACCTGCAGGCCCTGGGTATTGATGCCGCGGGTATTCATTAAATCAATGGTTTCCTGCGGAAAATCATCGCCTACCACGGAAACGAGGTTTATGTTTTTTGTGAAGTAGGATGCGGCAAGGCCGGCATAGGTGGCTGCGCCACCAATTATTTTATCGGTTTTACCGAAAGGGGTTTCGATTGCATCAAAGGCTACGGTGCCGACTACTAATAAACTCATGGTTTTATTTTTTAAAAAGCGGGCAAAGCTATAAATTTTACACAGAGGTTGACAGAGAAAAAACAGAGGTCTGCGGAGGATAGAGGTTGGGGGTTGGAAGTTGGAGGGAGGAGGATAGAATGTGGAGGATGGATGAGTGAAGATGGACACCGAGATAATAATGGAGGACACCAAGATAATGATAGTGGACATCATTCCAATGATAGTTTACACCGCTCTAATGATGGTGAACACTGCCTATATGACAGTGGACACTGGTTCAATGATGGTGGACACTGCCTGTATGGCAGTTTACAATGGGATAATGATGGTGGACATACCCCTTGTTTTTCTTTACTTTTCTTTGCTTGCCCAAAGAAAAGTAACAAAAGAAAAGGCACCACGCTGACCAACCGTAAGCTTTTGCTTGTCGCACAGGCCACCGCTACCCAGCCGCAAAACTTACGGTTCGCACTCAGCGTGGACACCCGCCCACAGGCGACAGACGCGAGTTAGTGTTGGAGCCTATGTATTTGGGGAAATAAAAAAGCGCGAGGTGGTTTCGCGCTTTTTTGACTTTGAGATTGCTTCGTCCCGCGAAAAGCGGGACTCGCAATGACGGTTAGTTTTTCTTTTTGGGGCGTCTGAAGCGGATGCCGGTTATGAGGCGGGAGGTGGAATTGGAGCCGATGAGGCCTTTGATGTAGTCTTTGCAGGCTACGGCTATGTCGAGCATTCCAGTTTCTTCTTTATATAGAGCGCTGTCGCCGGGTTACGCGGGCACTTATTACAGGGGCTATGATGGTGCCGATGTTGTCGTTTGCGGATTTCATGTTGGCGTTTAGTGCTACCAATGAGGTCATGGCTAACTCGGGTTCGTTGGGGATATAGTTGGCGTCTGAGCTTAACAGGTCGATGAGTTGTTTGAAGGTGTCTTGTTTTTGAACAAAACTTTGATGGCTTTGGCTTACGTGATTGGGGTCGGGTGTGCCGTCTGCAAGTTTGGGGATTTTTGTATTGAAGCCACGGATTTTATCTGCGAGGCCTTTTGCATCTTTTTTTACTTGTTTTGATGCTTTGGTGGACTCGAAGTAGTTGAGTGCTTTTGTTGTTAGTTTATTGAGTGGCTTGAAAAGTATATCACGCGAGTTGATGGGATTTTTGGAGCTTTGAACTGCGGTGAGGAGTGTTTGGTGGGCGGTGTCGGCTGTTTGCCAACGCATGGTCATATTGGGGATTGTTAAATCGGTGTTGCTCGGGTTGTAGTTGGGGATTACTGCGCAACGGTCAATCATTAGTTTGAAGTTGCTGATGTTAACTGCATGTCCGGTTTCGATGTTTGATGCCATGATGTTTGTTTTTTAGTTGTTAGTTTTTGGTTTGTATACTTAATTGTGTTTGGAGCGTGGGACTGATGTCTTCTGGGGTTGTTGTTATTCTTTATAATTTATTGGTTCTCAAAATGATTAACTATTGACCATAATGAAACCTCTACAGTTTTATTATTTGGAGATTTTAATTTGCCATAAATTTGAAAATTAGGGCTTTGATCCTCTTCTTTATATTTCGAACACTTACCTGCACCCATATAAGTATAGCCAACATAGTCATTTAAATTAGGCGATTTATTGGATTTTATCAGAACATGATTAATGAATTTTGATGCTCTGTCAATCAAATCATTTTTTGCTTCTTCTGTCATATTTGCTTTTGTTATTTTTACCAATAAACAATTACTAAACCATTAGCTCCAGTTGCACTTGTTCCTGTTGTTACACCGCCTCCACCATTTCCGTAATAATAATTTAAACAATTTACAGTACCAGGAGTAAGATTATTGTAACCAGTACCCCCAGTGCAATTTATTAATGCGTTAGAAGTTCCACCAATACCAACATTATTTGGTCCCCCTCCTGTACCTCCATTTGAAGTAACTATTCCATCAAAAGAAGAAAAGCCACCATTGCCTCCTGTACAAAGATTAGACGAACAACCTGCGCCTCCAGCACCCACTGTAATTGTATATGATTGACCTGGAATCACAGTTACGGGTCCTTTCCCATAGCCACCCGCTGCCCCACCACCAGCTTGAGTTGTTGAATTCCTACCTCCTCCTCCTCCTGCTCCCCATAATTCTACAATTACAGAAGTAACACTACTTGGAGCAGTAAAGGAACCAGATGTTGTAAAAACTTGCATATTACCACCAGAAGTTCCGTTGTTACCAGTTACTCCGGTAGCTCCAGTAACTCCATCAGCACCACTTGGTCCAGTGGCTCCTGTTGAACCGTTAGCGCCAGAAGGACCTATAGGACCTGTTGGACCTGTAAGACCATCTGCACCTGTTGCGCCTGTTAAGCCGGCAGCACCCGTTGCTCCTGTCAATCCGGTAGAGCCTGTGGCACCTGTTAAGCCGGTAGAACCTGTGGTGCCTGTTAAGCCAGTAGAACCTGTTGCACCTGTTGCACCTGTTAAGCCAGTAGAACCAGTTGCACCTGTTAATCCGGTGGAGCCTGTTGCACCTGTTAAACCTGTGGAGCCTGTGGCACCGGTAGAACCTGTTGCGCCTGTTAAGCCAGTGGAGCCCGTTGCACCTGTTAAGCCGGCAGAGCCTGTGACACCTGTTAAACCAGTAGAGCCTGTTGCACCTGTTAATCCGGTGGAGCCAGTTGCGCCTGTTAAACCTGTAGAGCCTGTTGCGCCTATTAATCCGGTGGAGCCTGTGGCACCTGTCAAACCGGTAGAACCTGTTGCGCCTGTTAAGCCCGTGGAGCCCGTTGCGCCTGTTAAGCCCGTGGAGCCCGTTGCGCCTGTAGAGCCTGTGGCACCCGTTAAGCCAATAGAACCAGTGCTTCCTGTTGGCCCAGTAACACCTGGTGTTCCGCTTGTTTTTGCATATAGGGCATAGGGAACGGAAACCAATTGTGAGGTTCCTAAACTTATAAAGTTTACACCGCCTGTGGCATCCATTTCGGTTTGTATGTAAAATAAACCGGTAGCCCAATCAATGGTATTAAAGCTGCCTGTCAAAACGGTACCATTACCAAGCATAAGATTAAACAATCCGAAATTATTTGTAGAAGTTGTATGTGCTTCCTGATAAACTATAGTTCCGTTGGGGGTTCCACTATGAATAGTTATACGTAACGCAATTGCCTGATTGGGTAAAATGTCACCATTAGTATTACGTGCTACGCCCTGATAATTTATTTTTTCAGGAGTCTGCGCAAAGCAATTGAGAAGTAAGAAAGAAGATGCAAAAATTAACAGTAAAAGATTTTTCATAATTTGTTTTGTGATGCTATTAAACGGTTTTTACTGTTGAAAAAAATATAAAAACAAAAGCCCCATCGCCAGTATGGCGTGGGGCTTTTGGGTAACTTTATTGTCTTTGTTATTTAGTGCGCTGTGCGCTGTG